>JANMMH010000640.1:0-2867 GCA_031373055.1 Rubrivivax sp.
CACGAGCTTTTCGACACCCGAACTCAACGTGCCCTGTGCCGAAGGTGAGCACCACGCCGTCGTGGCCGAGCTGCTGGCGCGCGTGAGCGACGGCCGCTTGAAGTTTCCCGGCGGCGAGATCGGCAGCATCGACGGCCTGCGCGTGGACTTCGCCGACGGCTTTGGCCTCATCCGCGCCAGTAACACCACGCCGGTGTTGGTGCTGCGCTTTGAAGGCCACACCGAAGCGGCCTTGCAACGCATCGAAGCGCAGTTCATGGCTGTGCTGCGCGCCGTCAAGCCCGACGCGCATGTCGGGGCGGCGGCGCACTAACGTTTGAGTTGACGTGACTCGAGCGACGTGACCATGACGGCTGCGCTGACGCGCGGCGCCTACGCCGCGCTGCTGCGCCTGGCCACTCCGCTGTACCTGGCGCGCCTGTGGTGGCGCGGCCGGCGCGAGCCGCTGTACCGCAGCCACCTTGGTCAGCGCCTGGGCCTGGCGAGTGCGGGCACGCCGACCGGGCGCGTGTGGATTCACGCCGTCTCGCTGGGTGAAACCCTGGCGGCGGCGGCCTTGATCGAGGCGCTGCGCGAGCAGTCGCCTGGCCTTCGTTTGCTGCTGACCCACAGCACGGCCACCGGGCGCGAAGCCGGCGTGGCGCTGCTCCGCGACGGCGACACTCAGGCCTGGCTGCCCTACGACACCCCTGGCGCCGTGCGTCGTTTCTTGCACGCCCACCAGCCACGCATCGGCGTGCTGATGGAAACCGAAACCTGGCCGGTGCTGCTGCATGAAGCGCGCGTGATGGGTCTGCCCATGGTGTTGGCCAACGCGCGTTTGTCTGAGCGCAGCCTGGGCAAAGGCCGCAGCCTGGCCAGCCTGCTGCGCCCGGCGTTAGCCAGCTTTGCGGCGGTGCTGGCACAGACCGATCTCGACGCTGTGCGCTTTCGTGAGATCGGCGCGCTAACGACCAAGGTGATGGGCAACGTGAAGTTCGACCTTACGCCCGACGCCGCGCTGCTGGCGCTGGGCCGGCGCTGGCGCAAGACGGTCGCGCGCGCCGTCGTGCTGGCGGCGGTGACGCGCGAAGGCGAAGAGCAACCGCTGCTGGCCACATGGTGCGAGCTGCCCAAACCGCGGCCTTTGCTGGTCATCGTGCCACGTCATCCACAGCGTTTTGACGAAGTGGCGGCGCTGGTGCTGGCGGCCGGGCTCGCGTTGCAAAGACGCAGCATGTTGGGCGACGCCATCAGCCCTGAGGTCGCCACAGCCGACGTCTGGCTCGGCGACAGCATGCGCGAGATGTCGCTCTACTACGGCGTGGCCCATGCCGCACTTCTTGGCGGAAGCTTCGCGCCGCTGGGCGGCCAAAACCTCATCGAGGCCGCAGCCTGCGCGTGCCCGCTCGTGATGGGCCCGCACACCTTCAACTTTGCACTGGCGGCCGAGTTGGCTATCGAGGCCGGTGCGGCTGTGCGTGCGGCCGACATGGCGCAGGCGGTGCCGCGCGCCGCTGGCCTGGCGCTGGCGCCAGACCGCGAGGCCTGGGCGCTACGCGCTGAACGTTTCGCTTCGGCGCACCGTGGTGCTGCCGCGCGCATGGCCGCCGAGGTGCTGCGCCTGGCTGCCGTCAACCCAAGCTAGCGAAACCAGATGCTCCACAGACCGACGATCACGTGGCCCCAGATCAGGATGTTCAGGCCGAGCATCAAGAACAGCCGCGAGAAACGCCAGAAGCCGCTGGCGCGCTCGCCGTAGCCGTTTTCGCCCGTCACGGCGTACATCAACATGAAGACGACGGACGGGACGAGTGTGCCGACGATGAGCACGCCCATCACCCAGTAGAAGATGGTCATGCGGCCATTATCAATGGCGTGACGGCATGGCTTGGCTGGCTTGTCACGCCTACGCAGCGAGCCCCAGTGCAGCCGACAGCTTGCCCCAGGCGCTTTCGTCAAGCTGCGGCCTCACGGCGTCAAGCACAGCGCCGAAGGCCACCGGCGGCATGCCTAGCTGCATGCCGCCCAACATGCCGGTGCGCTCCATCGGGCTCAGTGCGGGCAGCATCCAGCGCGCGGTGGTCAACATTTCGTCAAAGGGCACGCTGGCGATCAAGCGGCCGTGGAGCTCCAGCAGTTCGTCGTCGCTGTAGTGCGCCCACAGCAAGGCGTTGTGCACGGCTTCCTCATAGTGCATGTGCTGCAGGTTTTGTGCCACAAAGAGCGCCAGGTGTTTGTACAGCCGGTGTGCCAATGCCGGACGTGCGTGCACATCGGCGCCGCGCAGCTTTTGCACCTCATCGCACAAGGCCTGGATGCTCTGCAGATGCTCGTCATGCTCGCCTGCAACGCGGCCGGTGGCCTCGGCGGCGCGGGCTTCGATGGCCGGGTGCATGAACTGGTTCTCGTGCATCACGTGTTGCGCGCACAGCTGCAAGAGCTCGTCAAGCTGGCCCAGGGTATGCGCCATCTCGCCGGCGTCGGCGGTGTCGAGCCGGCCCACGCGCAGCAAGCTGTCGTGCATGTTGTGGCGCAGTGCTTTGTGGATGGGTGCGTAGAGATCCAATCGCGGCGGCTGCGCCACGGAGGAGTCGCTGGCTTGTGCGTGCGTGGTGTCGTTCAGGATGGTGTTCATCGCTTCGCTCCTTGGTGTGCGGGCTTCAAACGGGTTCGGTTCTGGTGGCGTGCTCAGAGCCTGGCCGGCAGACGCTCGACTGCTGCGACGCGCGCGCTGCACTGGCTGCCCAGATCCGGGGCGGCCCAGGCGTCGCTAAGCAACACGGCCGCGCTAATCAGCGCCAGGCACAACATCGGCAGGGTGGGGTTGATCCAAGGTCTCATGGTCCAGGCTCTCCAGGGTTGATCGGGCGCCGGGTGCCGTGCCG
>JANMMH010000693.1:0-2508 GCA_031373055.1 Rubrivivax sp.
GGCGCCACCAGGCCTTGGTAGCCGGCGGCCTCCAGCCCGGGCAGGCCCTGCTCGCGCACGGTCAGCACCTCGGGCAGGTTGCTGTCGCGCGTAGGGCCGGTCACCGCCAAGGCCTTCAAGCGGCCGCTCTTGATGTGCGGCAGCAGCACCGAGCCGACGTCGATGAGCAGGTGCGTCTGCCCGCCGATGAGGTCGGTCACCGCGGGTGCGCTGCCTTTGTAGGGCACGTGCAGCAGGTCCAGGCCGGCCACCGAGTTGAGCAGCTCGCCGCACAGGTGGGTTGATGAGCCGATGCCGCCTGAGGCGAAGCTGGCGCGCCCAGGGTTGGCCTTGGCCCAGGCGATGAAGGCTCTGATGTCCTGCGCTGGGTGCTCAGTGCGCGTGGTGGCGATGTAGCTGGTCTGCGCAATCTGGCCGATGTAGCTGAACTGCTTCACCGGGTCGTAAGGCATCTTGCTTTGCAGGTAGGGCGCGATGGAGAAAGGCCCCACGTTGGCCACCAGGATCGTGTAGCCGTCGGGCGCGGCGCGCGTCAGCTCGCTGGCGGCCAGCACACCACCGGCGCCAGGTTTGTAGTCGATCACCACCGGCTGGCCCAGCGCCGCTTCAAGCCCTGGCTGCACGTTGCGCGCGGTGAAGTCGATGCCGCCGCCAGGCGGAAAGCCGACGATCAGCCGCAGCGGTTTGCTTGGCCACGCGGCTTGCGCGCGCACGGTGAGTGGCAGCAGGGCGGCAGAGGTGATGAGGTGGCGGCGTTGCATGGGCGGCTCCGGCAGAGACAATGGCGAGATCGCGGCCATCATGCCTTGGCATGCCGCACTTTCGTCTACCTACTTATCCCTGTCATGAACCCAGACCAACCCGCCGCCGCTTCCGCTTCTGCCAATGGCTCTGAATTGATCTTCGACGTCAGCGACGCCGACTTCCAGACCAGCGTGATCGAGCTGTCGCAACAAGTGCCCGTGCTGCTGGACTGCTGGGCGCCCTGGTGCGGCCCGTGCCGCCAGCTCACGCCGCTCTTGGAAAAAACGGTGGCGGCCTACGGCGGCGCTTTCGTGCTGGCCAAGCTCAATTCAGACGACAACCCGCAGCTCTCCGCCGCGCTGCGCCTGCGCAGCATCCCGCAGGTGTTTCTCATCATCGGCGGCAAGGTCGTCGACCAGTTCACCGGCGTGCTGCCCGAAGGCAAGTTGCGCGAGTTTCTCGACAAGCATGTGCAGCCCCAAGCATCCCCCATCGAGCAGCTGCGCGAAGAGGCCGCCACCGCCGAGCCAGCGATGGCCGAGGCCATGCTGCGCGAAGCACTGGCCTACGAGCCCGGGCATGTGGAGGTGACGCTGGACCTGGCCGAGCGGCTGCTGGCCTACGCCGACGCGGCCGCGAGCGACGAGGCCGAGGCTTTGCTCGGTGGTCTGACTGAGTCAGCTCGCAATCATCGTTATGACGCGCTGATGGCGCGCATCGATTTCGCCAAGCAGGCCAAGCCCGAAGGCGACGCGCAGGCGCTGCAAGCACGCATCAAAGCCAACGGCCGCGACTTCGACGCACGCTTCGAGCTTGCCGCACTGCTGGCCCACGGCAGCGACTTTGCCGGCGCGTTCGAGCAGCTGCTGGACATCGTGATGCGAGACAAGGCCGAGTGGCGCGAGAAGGCGCGCTTGCAGCTCGTCGAGTGGTTCACGCTGTGCCCGGATGCGGAGGCGGTGAGTCGGGGGCGGCGGTATTTGGGGATGTACTTGA
Source organism: Rubrivivax sp. (assembly GCA_031373055.1). Taxonomy (GTDB): domain Bacteria; phylum Pseudomonadota; class Gammaproteobacteria; order Burkholderiales; family Burkholderiaceae_C; genus Rubrivivax. The sequence goes on from JANMMH010000693.1 coordinate 1,741, forward strand.
ACTGACGTGGGCAACAAGCGGGTTAGGCCTCGCGCCCAATTCTGAAATGCATACCCGCAGGACCGAACGATGACGAAGTACCTTGTCTCCTTTCCCGGGCCGGCCATGGACGTCCCCGACGAACACATGGCTGACGTCGGCGAAGCGGCACGCGCCGTCATACGCGAGGCCAAGGCTGCCGGCGTCTACGTATTCGGTGGTGGCATCAACGAAGGCGTTGCGCCGCTGATGGTCGCCGCCGACGGCAATGTGAGGAACGACCCCTACCCGCAAACCAAGGAGTTCGACGGCGGCTTCTGTGTGCTGGAACTGCCGTCGCGTGAAGCCGCTATTCAGTGGGCCGCCAAGATCGCGCAAGCCTGCCGCTGCTCACAGGAACTGCGCGAATTCGGGTACGACCCCGAGAGTTGACCGGCCGGGTCAGCTCATACGGATATGCGTTCAATCGCATCGGAACGCGGGATGGTCCGACGGGTAGGGGGTGGCGTTGACGGTGTTTGGGCCCTGCGTTTGGCGCGGCGGATCCAAGCGAAAGTTGTCGTCGCAGCCGGGATGGAGGTGGCCCGGCGCAGTCTGTGCGCCAACGCTGTGGCTCGCAGAGGCGGTGGGGGGGTGGCCCGGCGAAGTGCATAAGCATGGCGCTGTTCGCATTGAGTAGTGACAGGCTCACTCTGTGAGCTACCTCGGGTTCAAACTTCTCGCGCGGCCTGGGTTGTCTGGGCCGAAGGGGAAATGCATGCGAGCCCGAGAGATGAAGCTTCTGCTGGC
>JANMMH010000697.1:0-4237 GCA_031373055.1 Rubrivivax sp.
ATGTGACCTACATCGAGCCCATCACCTGGCAGATGGTTGAAAAGATCATCGCCAAAGAGCGGCCGCTGTGCCCCGGTGGCATGGCGGTGTTGCCCACCATGGGCGGGCAGACGGCGCTGAACTGCGCGCTGGACCTGCACATACACGGCGTGCTGGCCAAGTACGACGTCGAAATGATCGGCGCGAATGAGCGCGCGATCGAGAAGGCCGAAGACCGGCTGAAGTTCAAAGACGCGATGACGTCGATCGGCCTGAACTCGGCCAGGAGCGGCATCGCGCATTCGATGGATGAGGCGCTGATGGTGCAAAAGCGCATCACCGCCGAGATCGGCGGCACCGGCTTCCCCATGGTCATTCGCCCCAGCTTCACGCTGGGTGGCACGGGCGGCGGCATTGCCTACAACCCTGACGAGTTTGAAGAGATCTGCGAACGTGGTCTGGACCTCTCGCCGACCAAAGAGCTGCTCATCGAAGAGAGCTTGATCGGCTGGAAGGAGTTCGAGATGGAGGTGGTGCGCGACAGCCAAGACAACTGCATCATCGTCTGCTCGATCGAGAACCTTGACCCCATGGGCATCCACACCGGTGACTCGATCACGGTGGCGCCGGCGCAGACGCTCACCGACAAGGAATACCAGATCATGCGCAACGCCTCGATCGCGATCTTGCGCGAGATCGGCGTCGACACCGGGGGCTCCAACGTGCAGTTCTCGGTCGACCCGAAGAGCGGGCGCATGGTGGTCATCGAGATGAACCCGCGTGTCAGTCGCAGTTCGGCCTTAGCGTCCAAAGCCACGGGCTTCCCCATCGCGAAGGTCGCTGCCAAGCTAGCTGTGGGCTACACGCTCGATGAGCTGCGCAACGACATCACCGGCGGCGCCACGCCGGCCAGCTTCGAGCCCAGCATCGACTACGTGGTGACCAAGATCCCGCGTTTTGCGTTCGAGAAGTTCCCCGCCGCGGATCCGCACTTGACGACGCAGATGAAGTCGGTGGGCGAGGTGATGGCCATCGGCCGCACGTTCCAAGAGAGCTTTCAGAAGGCGCTGCGTGGGCTTGAGACGGGCATCGACGGCTTGAGCGAGCGCACCTCGTGCAAGGAGTCGGACCGCGACGAAATCGTCGACGAGATTGGCAACGCCGGGCCTGAGCGCATCCTCTTTGTGGGCGACGCGTTTCGCATCGGCATGTCGCTCGATGAAGTCTTTGAAGAGACAGCCATCGACCCCTGGTTCCTGGCGCAGATCGAACAGATTGTCAGCACCGAAAAATTGTTAGCAGCGCGCAGCTTGGCCGGCTTGTCTAAAGACGAGCTGCGCTACGCCAAGCGCATGGGCTTTTCCGACAGGCGCCTGGCGCATTTGCTGAAGACCAACCAGCACGAGGTGCGCAAGCAGCGCCAGGCGCTGGGTGTGCGGCCGGTTTACAAGCGTGTGGACACCTGCGCGGCAGAGTTCGCCACGCAAACGGCCTACCTCTATTCGACCTACGAAGACGAGAACGAGGCCGAGCCCACAGCCAAGAAAAAGATCATGGTGCTGGGCGGTGGCCCCAACCGCATCGGCCAGGGCATCGAGTTCGACTACTGCTGCGTCCATGCAGCGTTAGCCCTGCGTGAAGACGGGTGGGAAACCATCATGGTCAACTGCAACCCCGAGACCGTCTCGACCGACTACGACACCAGTGACCGCCTCTATTTCGAGCCGGTGACGCTGGAGGACGTGCTCGAGATCGTGGCCATCGAAAAGCCCACCGGCGTGATCGTGCAGTACGGCGGGCAGACGCCCCTGAAGCTGGCGCTTGAGCTTGAAGCCTTTGGGGTGCCCATCATCGGCACCAGCCCCGACAGCATCGACATCGCCGAAGACCGCGAGCGCTTTCAGGGCCTCTTGCACGAGCTCGGCCTCAAGCAGCCGCCCAACCGCACGGCACGCACCGAAGCGCGCGCGCTGGAGCTGGCGCAAGAGATCGGCTACCCGCTGGTCGTGCGCCCAAGCTATGTGTTGGGCGGGCGCGCGATGGAAATCGTGCACGGCGACAAGGACCTCGTGCGCTACATGCGCGAGGCCGTGCGCGTGAGCGAAGACTCGCCCGTGCTGCTGGACCGCTTTCTCGACGACGCCATCGAGGTCGACGTCGACTGCATCAGCGACGGCGTCGAGGTCATGATCGGCGGCATCATGGAGCACGTGGAAGCTGCGGGCATCCACTCCGGCGATTCAGCCTGCTCGCTGCCGCCCTACACGCTGCCGGCCGTGCTGCAAGACGAGATGCGCCGCCAGACCATCGCCATGGCCAAGGCGCTGAAAGTCATCGGCTTGATGAACGTGCAGTTCGCCATTCAGGGCGAGGGCGAGAAGGCGGTGGTCTACGTGCTGGAGGTCAACCCACGCGCGTCGCGCACCGTGCCTTTCGTGAGCAAGGCTACGGGCCAGCCGCTGGCCAAGATCGCGGCGCGTTGCATGGCCGGGCAGAGCCTGGCCTCACAGATTTCGCCCGACGGCCGCAAGCCGCGCGAGGTGGTGCCGCCGTACTACAGCGTCAAGGAAGCGGTGTTTCCGTTCAACAAGTTCCCCGGGGTCGACCCCATCCTCGGCCCCGAGATGCGTTCGACGGGTGAGGTCATGGGCGTGGGACGCAGCTTTGGCGAGGCCATGCTCAAAAGCCAGCTCGGCGCGGGTTCACGCTTGCCGAGCAAGGGAGTGGTCGTCGTGACGGTAAAGAACGGCGACAAGCCCCGCGCCGTGGTCGTGGCGCGCGACCTCGTGGCGCTGGGCTTTGAGGTGGTGGCGACCAAAGGCACGGCTGCGGCCATCGCCGAAGCCGGTGTGCCGGTACGTGTGGTCAACAAGGTCAAAGACGGCCGCCCGCACATCGTCGACATGATCAAAGGCGGCGAGATCCAGCTCGTCTTCACGACGGTGGATGAAACGCGCGCCGCAATTGCCGATTCACGCGTCATCCGCACGGCCGCCCTTGCCAACCGCATCACCTACTACACGACGATGGCAGGCGCCGAAGCGGCGGTGGAGGCGATGGAGCACCACGACGACCTGGCGGTGTTCTCCTTGCAAGAGCTGCAGGCCGAACTGCACTAGACTTCTTCAAACCCCGTCCGCCGCACATCGCCTCCACCAGGCGGCCCGTGCGGCGGAACTACTTTGCACGGACCCAAGACACCCACCATGGCCACCATTCCGATCACCGTTCGCGGCGCCGAGCTGCTCAAAGACGAACTGCAACGGCTCAAGTCGGTGGAGCGCCACGCGGTGATTCAAGCCATCTCGGAAGCGCGCGCGCAGGGCGATTTGTCCGAGAACGCCGAGTACGAAGCGGCCAAGGACAAACAAGGCTTTATCGAAGGCCGCATCCTGGAAATCGAAGGCAAGCTTGCCGCCGCGCAAGTCATCGACCCTTCGCGTGTGGACGCCGATGGCCGCGTCGTTTTTGGCGCCACCGTCGAGCTTGAAGATGAAGCCAATGGCACCAAGGTCAGCTACCAGATCGTGGGCGACGACGAGGCCGACTTGAAAAAGGGCTTGATCTCGATCAGCAGCCCGATTGCACGCGCGCTCATCGGCAAGGAAACCGGCGACATCGCCGAAGTGCAGGCCCCGGGGGGCGTACGCAGCTACGAGATTGTGGAAGTCCGCTACGTCTGAGGCGCGCTGCGCGCACTTACTCGGGCGCTGTTTTCTTCACACTCTTTTTGTGCACCTTGGTGCGCTTGATCTGGCCACCCGCCGTGACGCGCTGGTTGCCAAACACCCGAACTTTTTTCACCGTGGCGCGGTGGTTGCCACTCTTGGAAAAACTCACCAGCTTGACCGTGCGCGGGCCCGGCATGCCGCCCTCGCGCTCGGCCTTTTCTTTTGGCGGTATCGGCCGCCACAGCACCAAAAGCTTGCCGATGTGCTGGATGGGCGCTGCGCCGAGTTTGTCGGACAGCTCAACCAGCATGGCGTCACGCGCCGCGCGGTCGTCTGAAAAGACGCGGATCTTGATGAGGCCGTGTGCGTTCAGCGCCAGCTCGATCTCCTTGTGTACGGCGTCGGTGAGGCCGTCGCCCCCGATCATCACCACCGGGTCCAGGTGATGGGCAAGAGCGCGGTGTTCCTTGCGCTGCGAAGGGGTCAAAACGATGCTTGTCATGCTCTTATTATCGACTGCCCATGAAGATCAAATCCAAGAGCAAGAAGCTCAACAAAGCCTGGCTGCATGACCACCTGAACGACCC
>JANMMH010000699.1:0-9342 GCA_031373055.1 Rubrivivax sp.
CAGACGCGCGGCTGGGCCTTTGTCGTCGACCAGCAGCTCACCCACCTGCGCCCCAGCGGGCGCATCGATTGCAGCGACGGTCAGGTGCTGCACGACTGGTGCTTGCGTGGCCTGGGCATCGCCTGGCGCAGCACCTGGGAGGTGGAGCACGAGGTGGCTGACGGCAGCCTGGCGGTGGTGCTGGCCGACTACGCCGCGCCGCCCAACGGTATTTACGCCGTGTTCCCCCAGCGCAAACATCTGCCGCTGCGTGTGCGTTTGTGGATCGACTTCCTCAAGCACAGCTTTGGCGACCCGGCCTATTGGTCAGGCGCGGGTCGGGGATGAACCGCACAAGCTGAGGGCCACAAAGACAAACCCGGCCGAAGCCGGGTCTGCGTGGAGCCAAGACCAGCGCGCTGGTCTTACTTGCTCAGGCACTCTTTCATGTGGGCCTTGCGCGCGTCGCCCTTCATGTCTTTGGCGCTGGCGTTGCAGGTAGTCATCTTGCTCTGTTGGGTTTCTTTCTTCGCCGAGAGGCAGGTCTTCATGAAGGCCTTGCGCTCGTCGCCTTTCTTTTCGCCGGCGTCTTTGTTGCACATGGCCATCTTGCTTTGCTGGCTGCTGGGCTCGGCGGCCATGGCCGAACCGGAGGCCAGGCCAAAGGCCATGGCGGCGCAAACGATGAATGCTTTCATGGGGTCGCTCCTGAGTGAGTTGGGTTGTGTATGAACCGAGGTAGCCGCCGGCGATTTCAGCAGAGCCAAAGGTCTGCGGCAAGGGCAGCAACGCGAACACGCACCGTTTGGCCGACCGCCGGCTGGGAAATCAAACGACCGTAACCCTTGGCTACATGATGCGCCGTGGGTGGTGCAGCGCCTCGTGGGCGGCATGCAGCCGGCGCACCAGCACGCGGATGAACGCGCCGTCGAAGAGGTGCCTGGTGCCCATCGAGAGCTGCTCCAGCATGTGCGGCGTGAAGGCGATGGTGGTCGCGGCTTCACTCACCAGCACGTCGGCGCTGTGCACGCGCAGCTCGGGGTTGGGTGCGAGGTAGGCCATCTCACCCACGGAGGTGCCCGCACCCAGTTGCGCCACCCGTTGGCCGTCTCGGTAGACCTCGATGGCGCCCAGCGCAATGATGTGAAAGCTGTTGCCGGCTTCGCCTTTGCGGTACAGCGCGGCGCCGAAATGGTGGCGCTCCCAGCGCGCGCGGTGCACCACTTCCCACAGCTCCACGTCACCAAAGCCAGTGAAAAACTCGAGCTGGCGCAGCAGCGTGAAACGCTCGGAATCGAGCACCGACTGCAGCGGGCCACGCGGCACGTCGCCTTGCGCGACGATCTCTGACAAGCCTTGCGCGAAGGCGTCCCAATCCAGCGGCCGCGCTTCGCGTGCTTTGCTCAGGCCACTGTGGATGAGTGCTTCCAGCGCCGGCGGCACACCCTGACGCAGCCCGCCCAGCGGCGGCGCCTCGGTGTGGTGGATCTGGTGCATCAGCGCATGCTGCTCGGTGGCGTCAAAGGGCGGGCGCCCGGCGATGAGGTGGTAGAGCACCGCCGCCAGGCCGTAGATGTCGGCGCGGCTGTCGAGCGCGTCACCGCTGAGCTGCTCGGGCGACATGTAGGCCAGCGAGCCCACGCGGTAGACCTGGGTGCGTTCGGCGTCGAGGTTGAAGACGCTGCCAAAGTCGCTGATCTTCACGTCCACCACCTGGCCGCCGTCGAGCACGGCGAGCAGGTTGGCCGGCTTCACGTCGCGATGTATCAATCCCTGGCGGAACACGTAGCCCAGCGCCATGGCGCACTTGAAACCGATCTCCAGCACCTGCGCCAGCGGCAGCAGCGCGTGCGCGCGGCAAAAGCGCCGAAGCGTGACACCGGGCACGTACTCCATCACCAGGTAGGGCGTTTCGGTGTCGAAGACAGCGTCAAAGATTTGCACGACGTTGGGGTGGTGCAGCCGGCCCACGAGTGCGGCCTCGGCGGCGAAGAAGCAGCGCTGGTAGCGCTGTTCGCGCTCGTCGCCGGGCAGGTCGGTACGCACACGTTTGATGGCCACGTCGCGGCCGTGAAATTCATCGTGTGCGAGAAAAACGTCGGCCGTGGCGCCCTGCCCCAAGCGCGCGCGCACGGCGTACTTGCCGATCATGTCGGGCAGCGGGTCAAGCGGGTCGGGCTGGATGCGTGGCAGTCGGACGGACATGGCAATTCGTCGACAGCTCAGAGCGCCGTCGTGCCACCATGGTGCCGCTGCGCTGGCGCGCGCATCCGTGAATGAACGGGGCGAACACCGCCTTGACGCAGCCACGGCATAGGGCCATGCAGGCCAAAAGTAGAATCGACGCATGATCCAAGCCAAGCAGGCGTTGCAGGGCGCGCTCACCCAGGCCCTGACGGAGCTGGCGCCGGGCGCGGGCATCGTGGCCGCCTTCGAGTCGCCCAAACAAGCCAGCCATGGCGACCTGGCCATCACCGCCGCCATGCCGCTGGCGCGTGCCCTGAAGCAAAACCCGCGCGAGCTCGCGTCCGCCCTGGTCGCCGCGCTGCAAAAGCAAGAAGCCGTGCAGCGCTGGGTGCAAGACATCGAGGTCAAAGGCCCCGGCTTCATCAACCTGCGTCTCACGGCCGCTGCCAAGCAAGCCGTGGTGGCCGAAGTGCTGGCGGCGGGCGACACCTTCGGCCGCGCGGACGCACGCGACGAGCGGGTGATGGTCGAGTTCGTCTCGGCCAACCCCACCGGCCCGCTGCACGTGGGCCACGGCCGCAACGCCGCCCTGGGCGACAGCCTGTGCAATCTGCTGGAGACGCAGGGCTACAGCGTCTATCGCGAGTTTTATTACAACGACGCGGGCGTGCAGATCAACAACCTGGCAGCCTCGGTGCAAGCGCGTGCCAGGGGCCTGAAGCCGGGCGACGAGGCGTGGCCCGAAGCAGCCTACAACGGTGAGTACCTCGCCGACATCGCCGAGGACTTCCTGGCTCGCAAGACGGTGAAGGCCGACGACCGCGAGACCACCGCCAACGGCGATGCGGGCGACCTGCCAGCCATTGGCGCCTTTGCGGTGGCCTACCTACGCCACGAACAAGACCTCGACCTGCGCGCGTTTGGCGTGCGCTTTGACCACTACTACTTGGAGAGCAGCCTCTACAGCAGCGGCCGCGTGGACGACACCGTCAAGCGCCTGGTCGCCTCGGGCAAGACCTTCGAAGAGGGCGGCGCGCTGTGGCTGCGCACCACCGACTACGGCGATGACAAAGACCGCGTGATGCGCAAGTCGGCGCCTGCAGGCGCCGAAATCAAGGGTGCCGATGCCAGCGTCTACACCTACTTCCTGCCCGACATCGCCTACCACCTGGCCAAGTTCGAACGCGGCTTCACACGTGTCATTGATGTCGTAGGCAGCGACCACCACGGCACGGTGGCGCGTGTGCGAGCGGGTTTGCAGGCCGTGGGCATGGGCATCCCCCAGGGCTACCCTGACTACGTGCTCTACAAAATGATCACGGTGATGCGTGGCGGCGTGGAGGTCAAGTTGTCCAAGCGTGCGGGCAGCTACGTCACGCTGCGCGACCTCATCGAGTGGACCAGCCGCGACGCCGTGCGCTTTTTCCTTGGCAGCCGCAAGTCCGACACCGAGTTTGTGTTCGACATCGACCTGGCACTCAAGGCCAGCGATGAGAACCCAGTCTTTTACGTGCAGTACGCGCACGCGCGCATCTGCTCGGTGCTGGCGCACTATGCAGGTCAGCGCGACTTCGCGGCGGCGGACTTGTCGCTGCTAACCGCCACCAGCGAAGCCGCGCTGATGCTGCGCCTGGCCGCCTACCCCGAGGTGCTGGCCCGTGCCGCAGCCGACCTGGCCCCGCACGATCTGGCCTTCTATGCACGCGACCTGGCCGGCGCCTTCCACAGCTACTACGCGGCCGAGCGCTTCCTGGTCAGCGAGCCTGCGCTGGCACGCGCGCGCATGGCCTTGCTGCAGGCCACGGCGCAGGTGCTGCGCCTGGCGCTGGCGGTGCTGGGCGTGAGCGCGCCGCAGGCCATGGCGCGTGAACCCGAAACCACTGCCCAGGCCGCGCCTGCGCTAGGGAGCTGATCGATGATTGAGCAACGTGGCAGCTTCGTGCTGGGCCTGGTCGTGGGCTTGCTGGTGGGCCTGTCGCTGGCGCTGGGCGTGGCGCTGTACATCACCAAGGCGCCGGTGCCCTTCGTGAACAAGGTGCCGCCGCGCACGGCCGAGCAAGACAAGGCCGAAACCGAACGCAACCGCGACTGGGACCCCAACGCGCCTTTGAGCGGACGAGGCGCGGCCAAACCTGCGCCGGCCGTGGCGGCGGCGTCGGCCGTGCCGGCGCCGGCCAGCGCCGCCAAGAGCGGCCGCGACCCAGCGGCCATCCTCGCCGGCGGCGCGGCCAGCGCGCCCGCTCCCTCGAAGTCCACCGCGCCGGGGGTTGACCCGTTCATGTACTTCGTACAAGTCGGCGCCTATGCCAGTGCCGATGACGCCGAACAGCAGCGCGCCAAGTTGGCGCTGACAGGGCTCACCGCGAAGATCAGTGAACGTGAACAGTCAGGCCGCACCATGTACCGCGTACGACTTGGCCCCTACTCCAACAAAGACGAAGCCGACAGCGCACAACAGCGATTGACCGACCAAAACATCGACGCGCGGCTCGTGCGCGTTGAGCGCAACTGAACAACCTTGCACGTACCCTCCACGTTATTCACGAAAGACAAGCATGAAACGCCGCGAATTCACACATCAGCTGGTAGCCCTGGGTGGCCTGGGCCTGAGCAGCCAAGTCGCCGCCCAAGGCGGCCCCGTGGAAGGCACGCATTACGTCAAGCTGCAAACCCCGGCACCGGTGTCACTGCCAGCGGGCAAGAAGATCGAGGTGGTGGAGTTCTTCTGGTACGAGTGCCCGCACTGCAATCAGTTCGAGCCACTGCTGGAAGGCTGGGTCAAGAAGCTGCCGGCGGACGTGGCCTTTCGCCAGGTGCCCGTGGGCTTCACCGCGCGCCACCAGCAACACCAGAAGCTCTTCTACGCGCTCGAAGAGTTGGGCCAGCTGGCCACGCTGCACCGGCGCATCTTCGCCGCCATCCACGTGCAAAACCGGCGCATGAGCACCGAGAGCGAAATCATGGCCTTCGTCAAGGACCAGGGTGTGGACATGGACAAGTTTGGCGAGGCCTTCAAGTCCTTCCAGGTCAATACCAAAGCCACGCGCGCCAAGACCTTGACCGAGGCCTACAAGATCGACGGCGTGCCCGCCCTGGGCATCCACGGCCGCTTCTTCACCTCGGGCGCGCTCACCGGCAGCCACGACCGCGCCTTGGCCGTCACCGACTTTCTGATCCAGCGCGCACGCCAGGTCGCCTGAGCCAGTGAGCTCACTGCCGGCACGCCGCATGGCGCGTGCCGGCCTTCACGCTTGGCGCCGAGTCATGGCCGCCGCGAGTGCAGCACCACAGCAAATCTTGTGCCTACAATGATCTGCAAGTTTCGTGCCGCTGTCCCACGCTACCCCGCGCTGCCCCCATGCCCAACCGTTATTCATTGCCAAACTTGAAGCCTCCACGCGCTTGCGCCGCCGCGCTTTTGCTGGTCTGCGGCGCAGCGTTTGCGCCCATGTCGGGCGCCGAAAAAGCCGACCGCAACAAGCAGATGGTGGTCGAGGCCGACAAGCCCGGCACCGTGGATTTGCTGCGCCAGGTGGTCGTCTTCAACGGCAACGTCTCGATCTCGCAAGGCACGCTCTTGATCCGCGCCGAACGCGTGGAGCTGCGTGAGGGCAGCGACGGCTACCGCGCCGCCACCGCCTTTGGCGCGGGCGCCAAACAAGCCAGCTACAAACAAAAGCGCGACGCCTTTGACGAGAGCGTGGAAGGCACGTCCGACCGCATTGAATTCGACGGCCGCGCCGACACCGTGCGCTTTGTGGGCAACGGCCTGGTGCGCCGCTTGCGTGGAAGCACGGTGGCCGATGAGATCACCGGCAACTTGATCGTCTGGGACAACAGCGCCGAGCTCTTCAGCGTTACCGGTGGCGCGGCCAGCCCGGCCAACCCGGGTGGCCGTGTGCGCGCGGTGTTGAGCCCGCGTGTCGAGCCCGCGGCGTCAGGCGCCGCGCCAGCCAAGGCCGCAGCGCCCAGCGCGCTGCAACCCAGCCGCACGCTCGGCGACAAACCCTGATGGCCGTCTCAGACACAAGCCCGCCCGACACGCAGCCGTTGTCGAGCCGACTCGAAGCGCGCCATCTCGCCAAGAGCTACGGCGCACGCAAGGTCGTGCAAGACGTGCATCTGGCCGTGTCGGCCGGTGAAGTGGTGGGGCTCTTGGGTCCCAACGGTGCGGGCAAGACCACCACCTTCTACATGGTCGTCGGCCTCGTGCGCGCCGATGAAGGCGAGATCCACATCGACGGCCGCGCGGTGCACACGCTGCCCATTCACCGCCGCTCGCGCCTGGGTTTGTCGTACCTGCCGCAAGAAGCGTCGATCTTTCGCAAGCTCAGCGTCGAAGACAACATTCGCGCTGTACTTGAGCTGCAAGTCGACGAAGAAGGCCGCGCCTTCAAGCCCGCTGCGCTGCAGGTCATGCTCGACAAGCTGCTGCACGACTTGGGCATCGAGAAGCTGCGCGCGTCACCCGCACCCGCGCTCTCGGGCGGTGAACGCAGGCGTGTCGAGATCGCACGCGCGCTGGCCACGCAGCCGCGGTTCATCTTGCTCGACGAGCCCTTTGCGGGCGTCGACCCGATCGCCGTGATCGAGATCCAACGCATCATCGGTTTCCTGCGCTCGCGCGGCATCGGCGTGCTCATCACCGACCACAACGTGCGCGAAACGCTGGGCATTTGCGACCGCGCCTACATCATCAGCGAAGGCCGCGTGCTCGCTGAAGGCACCCCGCACGAGATCGTGGCCAACGCGCAAGTGCGCCGCGTCTATCTTGGCGAACACTTCAAGATGTAGCGCCGACGCATGTCGATGAAGCCCAATCTTCAGGTCCGCCTGTCGCAGCACCTGGCGCTGACGCCGCAGCTGCAGCAGTCGATCCGCCTGTTGCAGCTCTCCACACTGGAGCTGCAACAAGAAGTCGAGCAGATGCTCGAAGAAAACCCCTTCCTCGAGAACGCCGAAGAGCAGGCGTCCAGCTTCGAGCTGCCGCAAGAACGCGCCAGCGCCGAGCGTGCGAATAACGACGAAAGTGAGGGTAGTGACAACGCCGGCGGCGAAGGTGAGCTGAGCGGCGCCGACTTTGGCACCACGGCCAATGAGGAGTGGGAAAACGGCACCGAGCGCGACGACTTCGACGGCATCCGCGAAACCCCGGGCAAAGGCGCCAGCAGCGAGGGCGACGAAAGCGGCGACGGCGAAAACCAGCGCGTGGCCTCGATGTCGCTGCAAGAGCATTTGCGCAGCCAGGTGGTGGGCATGCGCTTGTCCGACGAAGACGCGCTGGCCTTGCAGGTGCTGATCGACTCGCTCGACGGTGACGGCTACCTGGCCGACACGCTGGAAGACATTGCCGAGCGCCTGCAAGAGATGCTGCCCAAGGAGCAACGCGGCGAGTCGCAAGACATCCTGGAGCGGCTGCAATGTGGCCTTCGTTGGCTGCAAAGTTTCGATCCGCCGGGTGTGGGCGCGCGCAACCTGCCCGAATGCCTGGTCATCCAGTTGCTGGCCAAGCCCAAGAGTGCCGGGCGCCAGCTCGCCATCCGCATCTGCCAAAAGTACCTGGAGTTGCTGGCGCGGCGCGACATGAAGCGGCTGATGGCGCTGACCGGCGCCGACGAAGATGCGCTGCGACTGGCCCAGGCCATGATCGTCAGCTGCGAGCCCAAACCGGCGCGGCCTTTTGCCGATGCTGAATCCAACATCATCGTGCCCGACGTCATCGTCTCGCGCAGCGGGCGGGGCCTGAAGGTGGCGCTCAACCCCGACGTCATGCCCAAGCTGCGCATCGTCGACCTCTACGCCCAAGCCATCCGCGGCCAGCGCAACGGCAGCGCCGCAGGCTTGTCGTCGCGCCTGCAAGAGGCACGCTGGTTCGTGAAGAACATCCAGCAGCGCTTTGACACCATCTTGCGTGTGAGCAAGGCCATCGTCGAGCGGCAGAAAAACTTCTTCACCCATGGCGACATCGCCATGAAACCCTTGGTGCTGCGCGAAATTGCCGACGAGCTGGGCCTGCATGAATCGACGATTTCGCGCGTCACCACCGCTAAGTACATGGCCACCCCGGGCGGCACCTACGAGCTCAAGTATTTCTTCGGCAGCTCACTGCACACCGAAGCCGGCGGCGCTGCGTCAAGCACCGCCGTGCGCGCCTTGATCGGGCAACTCGTCGAGTCTGAGAGCCCGGGCAAGCCGCTGTCGGACAGCCAGCTCTCTGAGATGCTCTCCGAGCAAGGCATCACGGTGGCGCGGCGCACGGTGGCCAAGTACCGCGAAGCCATGCGCATCGCGCCGGCGTCCGTACGCCGCTCGATGTAAGGCGGCACATGACGACGCTCTTCCTGCCCTGTGCCGGCGGTGCCGAGGCCTTGCTGGCCGACGAAGTGCAGCGCATCACCGGCAGCGCTGGCGAGGCCGCGCGCGGTGGTGTGTGGGTTGAAGGTGACGCGCGCACCGCCATGCAGCTCAACCTGCACAGCCGCCTGGCGCAGCGCGTTTTGTGGCCACTGATCGACGGCCCCTACCGTGACGAACACGACCTCTACGACCTGGCGCGGCGCGTGCCCTGGCTGGAGTGGATTCACAACGAGCAAACCCTGCGTGTGGACGTGAGCGCCCAGCACTCGCCGCTGCAAAGCATCAACTTCGCCGCGCTGCGCATCAAAGACGCCGTGTGCGACGTCATGCGCGACGCCACCGGCGCGCGCCCCAGCGTGGCCACGCGCCACCCCGACCTGCCCTTGTCGCTGTACCTCGGCCCCGACCACGCGACGCTCTACGCCGACACCTCGGGCGAGGCGCTCTTCAAGCGCGGCTGGCGCGACGCCCAAGGCGGCAGCCAAGACGTCAAAGGCGAAGCGCCGCTGAAAGAAACGCTGGCCGCCGCCATGCTCATGGCCGCAGGCTGGCAGGGCCGCGAAGAAGACGGCCTCTTGATGGACCCCTTTTGCGGCGCCGGCACCATCGTCATCGAGGCCGCGCAAATGGCCTGCGGCATCGCGCCAGGCTCGCTGCGCAGCTTCGCGTTCGAGCGCAAGATCGCCTTCGAGCCCCAGCGCAGCGCTTGGCGCGACATGAAAGCGCAGGCGAAAGCGCAGCAGCACGCACCGCGCGTAGCCATCCACGCCGGCGACGTGAGCTTTCGCATGAGCGACTTCGCGATGCGCAATGCCACGC
>JANMMH010000720.1:0-3134 GCA_031373055.1 Rubrivivax sp.
GCTGGCTGCTGCGGCCACCGCGTTGGCGCTGGGCGCGCCGCTGGCTTCCGTCGTGCAAGGCATCGCCGACTTCCGCGCCGTGCGTGGCCGCTCGGCACTGCACAAGCTGCGCCGGGGCGGTCGCGAGTTCACGCTGGTCGACGACAGCTACAACGCCAACCCTGACTCGGTGGCTGCGGCCATCGAGGTCTTGGCCACACTTCCTGCACCACGCTGGCTGGTGCTTGGGGACATGGGCGAAGTCGGCAGCCAGGGCCCGCAGTTCCATGCCGAGGCTGGTGCGCTAGCGCGTGCGAAGGGCATCGAGCATCTATGGTGCGCCGGTGCGTTGAGTGTTAGCACCGCGCAGGCGTTCGGCGCGAGCGCGCGCCACTTCACCGACGCGCCGGCTTTGATCGACGCGCTCAATGAAGCGCCGGCTGCTGCCTCGCTGCTCATCAAAGGCTCACGCTTCATGGGCATGCCGCGTGTGGTGCAAGCGATCATGAAAGACGCCGATGCTGCTTAGCCTGTCGCAGTGGTTGATGACCCTGAGCCCCGAGCTCGGCTTCCTGCGCGTCTTCCAGTACCTCACGTTCCGCGCGGTGATGGCGGCGATGACGGCGCTCTTGATCGGCCTGGCCTTTGGCCCCTGGGTCATCCGCAAGCTAACGTCCATGAAGATTGGACAGCCGGTGCGCGAATACGGCATGGCCTCGCACCTGGGCAAGCGCGGCACGCCCACCATGGGCGGCGTGCTCGTGCTTATCGGCATCGGTGTGGCCACGCTCTTGTGGTTCGACTGGAGCAACCGCTTCGTGTGGGTGGTGATGCTCGTCACCTTCGGCTTTGGCACCATTGGCTGGATCGACGACTGGCGCAAGGTCGTCAACAAGGACCCCGAAGGCATGCGCTCGCTGGAAAAGTTCTTCTGGCAGGGCTTGATCGGCATCATCGCCGCGCTCTACCTCGCCTTCAGCGTCGCCGAGACCTCCAACCTGCGCGTGCTCGAGCTCTTCATACGCTGGGTCACCAGCGGCTTCTCGACCGACCTGCCGCCACGCGCCGATTTGATGGTGCCCTTCTTCAAGACCGTGAGCTACCCGCTGGGTGTGTTCGGCTTCATCGCCGTCACCTGGTTCGTCATCGTGGGCACCAGCAACGCGGTGAATTTCACCGACGGCCTGGACGGCCTAGCCATCATGCCGGTGGTGATGGTCGGCTCGGCACTCGGCGTCTTTGCCTACATCGTGGGCAACAGCGTGTTCTCCAAATACTTGCTCTTCCCGCACATCCCCGGCGCGGGTGAGCTGTTGGTGTTTTGCTCGGCCATGGCCGGCGCGGGCCTGGCCTTTCTGTGGTTCAACGCCAACCCGGCGCAGGTGTTCATGGGTGACGTCGGCGCGCTCTCGCTGGGCGGCGCGCTGGGCACGGTGGCCGTCATCACGCGGCAAGAAATCGTGCTCGGCATCATGGGTGGCATCTTCGTGGCCGAGACCTTGTCGGTGATGCTGCAAGTCGGCTGGTTCAAATACACCAAGAAGCGTTTCGGCGCGGGTCGGCGCATCTTCCTGATGGCGCCGCTGCACCACCACTTTGAGAAGAAGGGCTGGACCGAGGGTCAGGTCGTCGTGCGTTTCTGGATCATCACCATGCTGCTGTGCCTGGTGGGCCTGGCGAGCTTGAAACTGCGTTGATGGCCTTCCTGCGCGACACCCATGTCTTGGTGCTCGGTCTGGGCGACTCGGGCCTGGCCTGCGCGCGCTGGTGCGTGCGCCACGGCGCCCAGGTGCGCGTATGGGACTCGCGCAAAACACCCCCCGGCGCCGCAGCCCTGGCCGATGAGCTGCCTGGCGTGGTGCAACTACGCGGCGCACTAACGCCTGAAATGCTCGCACCCAGCCAGCTCGTTGTGAAGAGCCCCGGCCTGGCGCCCGCCGACGAACGCATCGCGCCGCTGCTGGCCGCCGCACGCGCCGCAGGCCTGGCGGTATGGGGCGAGCTCGACCTCTTTGTACGTGCGCTGCAAGAGCTGAAAACCGAGCGTGCCTACGCGCCACGGGTGCTCACCATCACCGGCACCAACGGCAAGACGACGACGACCGCGATGGCGGCACTCTTGATCGAACGCAGCGGCCTGCGCACGGTGGCCGCCGGCAACATCGGCCCCACGCTGCTGGACACGCTAACAACCGTGTTGACGGGCGACGCCGACGCCACCACCTGGCCTGAGGTCTGGGTGCTGGAGCTGTCGAGCTTTCAACTCCACGACGCCGCACCGTTCGCGGCAGATGCTGCCGCAGTGCTCAACATCAGCCAGGATCACTTCGACTG
The DNA here is from genome assembly GCA_031373055.1 of Rubrivivax sp. GTDB lineage: Bacteria > Pseudomonadota > Gammaproteobacteria > Burkholderiales > Burkholderiaceae_C > Rubrivivax. The sequence goes on from JANMMH010000720.1 coordinate 2,314, forward strand.
GCATGGCAGCATGGACGCCTATGTCGCGGCCAAGGCACGCATCGTGGCCGCAGGTGGCGTGATGGTGCTGAACGCCGACGACGAACGTGTGGCGGCGATGGCGCCCGCAGCACTTGCTGCGGGCCTGAGCAAACAAGCCCGCGCCAAGCTGCCGACGCCACGCACCGTGCTGCGCTTTGGTCTGCATGCGCCGCAGCACCCGGGCGACTTCGGCCTAGTCACTGAAAACGGCATGGACTGGCTTGTTCGCGCGGTGCCCGAAGACCCCACCATCAAGCGCGTAAAGGGTGAAGCGGCCGAGATCCACCTGCAGCGCCTGATGCCCGCCGACGCGCTCTTGGTGCGCGGCCGCCACAACGCCGCCAACGCGCTGGCCGCCCTGGCGCTGGCCACCGCCATTGGCCGCCCTCTGGCACCTATGCTGCACGGCCTACGTGAGTACCGTGGTGAGCCGCACCGCATGCAGTGGGTCGGCGCCGTGGGCGAGGTCGACGCCATCGACGACAGCAAAGGCACCAATGTCGGCGCCACCGTGGCTGCGCTCGAAGGCCTGGGCGCCGACAAGGCGCCCGCGCGTTTGATCGTCATCCTGGGCGGCGATGGCAAAGGCCAGGACTTCACGCCGCTGTGCGCTCCTTTGCAGCGTTATGCACGCGCTGCGGCCTTGATCGGCCGCGACGCTGCCACGCTGGCCAGCGTGGCCGCTCAGGCTGGTGTGGTCCACGCCACCCACGCCACGCTCGAAGCTGCCGTGGCGTGGTGCTTCACGCTGGCGCACAGCGGTGACGCCGTGCTGCTCAGCCCGGCCTGCGCCAGCCTGG
>JANMMH010000722.1:0-4570 GCA_031373055.1 Rubrivivax sp.
CGCTAGGCACCACTTCCGCGATAGGCCGGCTGATGCGCGTGATGTTCAGGTAGTGGCGGTAGTTCATGTTGTCCGAAAAGTTGTTCTTGCCCCAGGTGCCGCAGCCCATCGACAACGAGAACGCCAAGCCGTTGTCAAAGCTGCCACCGGTGGCGATGCAATGTGCCTGGTCGGTGATGACGCGGCACACCGGCAGCGTCAGCCCCAGGGTCAGCGCACGATCAGCGTTAGCACTGTGCAGGCCCACCGAATGCCCAGCGCCCTGGAAGGCGTAAATCTGCGCCACGCGCGCGGCGGCTGCGGTGAAGTCAGCGGCGCGGTAGATCGTCAACACGGGGCAGAGCTTTTCGCCTGAGAACGGGTGCGCGTCGCCCACGCCGTCTTCCTCCACCAACAGCATGCTGGGCTGGCGCGCGGCCACGTCTTCCAGCCCCGCGCGCTGCGCGACGACAGCGGCACTCTGGCCGATGACGGCCGGCGAGAGCTTGCCGCCAGGCCACATCAACGCTTGCAGCGCGGCCTTCTCCACTGCGTTCATCAGCACCGCGCCCTGCGCTTGCAGGGCTTTGACCATCGGCGCGTAGACGGCATCGACGATGACCAGGCTGTTCTCTGACGAGCAACTCGTGGCGTTGTCAAAGGTCTTCGAGCGCTTGATGAGCGCGGCCGCGCGTGCGAGGTCAGCCGTCTCGTCGACAATGCCGGCCACATTGCCGGCGCCGACGCCAAAAGACGGCGTGCCGCTGGCCGCCGCCGCGCGCACGTTGGCCTGCGAGCCGGTGGCCACCACCAAGTCGCACTGGCGCATCAGCTCGGCCGTGGCCGCTTTGGTGATGGGGTCGGGCAACAGTTGCACCAGGTCGACGGGCGCCTCGATGCGGCGCAACTCACCCTGCACAAAGCCGACCAACATCGCCGCAGTCGTCCAGCCTTTGGGCGAAGGCGCCACGATCACCGCGTTGCGGCCTTTGAGCGCATTGATGATCTTGTTGGCGGGTGTCGCCGCCGGGTTGGTGGACGGTGTCACGGCGCAGACCACACCCACCGGCCGCGCGATCTCGATCAAGCCACGCGTCGGGTCTTCGCTGATCACGCCCACCGACTTGGCGCCCTGCAAATCACGCAGCAAACCCAAGGTCTTGCGGTGGTTCTTAAGCGCTTTGTCGGCGACGTTGCCGATGCCGGTGTCGGCCACCGCTAACGCGGCAAGTAAGCGGTTTCTGCTGGGCTCGATGATGGCCCAACCCGCCGCGCTGACGAGCTCGTCAATACGCGCCTGGTCGTAGCCCTCGGCGATGCGCTGCGCGGTGCGGGCGCGCGCCACCAGTTCCTTCACGGCATCCATCTCAATCGGCCTTGATGTTCGCGGCCTTCACCAGCGCAGCCCACTTCGGCAACTCGGCGGCAACCACTGCGCCCAGCGCCTCGGGCGTGCCGCCCACACCTTCGCTGCCCTGCGCCAACAGTGCCGCGCGAATCTCGGGCTCGGTCAGCACCTGGTTCAGCGCCGCGTTCAAGCGGTTGATGACGGTTCGCGGCGTCTTGGCCGGCACGAACATGGCGTACCAGGAGTCGACCTCGAAGTCCTTGATGCCGGCTTCTTGCATCGTGGGCACATCGGGAAACGCCGCGCTGCGCTTGAGCGTGGAGACGGCGATGGCCTTGAGCTTGCCGTTCTTGACATGCTGCGCAGCGGCTGGGATCGAGACCCACAGCAGCGGCACCTGGCCGCCGATGACGTCGATCACCGCCGGGCCGCCGCCTTTGTACGGAATGTGCGTCATCTGCGTGCCGGTGCGCAGCATCATGAGTTCACCCGCCAAATGCCCGGGCGAGCCGTTGCCTACCGACGCAAACGGCAGCCCGGGTTTGGCCTTGGCCTGCGCCACCGTCTCAGCCACCGTGTTGCCTGCGAACTGCGGGTTCGCCGCCAGCAGCTGCGGCAACGACGCCACCATGCCCACGGGCTCGAAGTCACGCTGCGTGTCGAAGGTCAGTTTGGGGTAGATGGCTGGATTGATGGTGTGCGAGCTCAAGGTGAAGAGCACCGTGTAGCCATCGGGCGCGGCCTTGGACACGAGCTCGGTGCCGAGCGAACCGCCGCCACCGCCTCGGTTGTCGATGACCACTGTCTGGCCCAGGGCAGCTTGCAGGCGCGGCTGCACGATGCGCGCAATGACGTCGGTGCCGCCGCCGGGCGGGTAAGGCACGACGAAGCGGATGGGCTTGTCGGGGTAGGGGGTTTGGGCTTGGGTCGCGTGCGGCCCGAGCAAGGCCATGCAGCCGACAGCCAGTGTCAGCCAGCGGCGCAGCGGTGAGAGAGGAAGTGATGTCGAGCGCATGGCAAGGTCCTTGATGAAGTGGCGGTGTGCTGCCGCTGTGAAGGCTAAGGTCAAACGGTCGTGGGCCGGCCGATGCGACTTTCGGCGTGCCAGCCTGTGGGCCGAGGAACTGCTCATCACCGCGCTGGCAAGGGGTAGCTGGCCAGGCTGGCCACGCCGTCCCGGCCAAGCGCCTGCACGCCGAAGATCAGGTTGTCTTTGGACAGCCCGGCCAGCGTCACGCGCGTCACGCGCCCGACGTCGCGCTGGCCTTGCCAGGTCAGCGAGCCGGTGTAGCGCCAGCGCACGCGGTAGCCCGTGATGTCGCTCTCGCGGCCAGCCGCCCAGCGCAGCGTGGTGTCGTTGCTCAACACGGCCGTCTCGACCACGGCGTTGCGCGGCGCGGCGGGCGCCAGCGCCAGGCTGGCCAGCCCGGCGGCGTTGATGCGCGCCACGTCGGCGACATAGGCAAAGTCCACGAACTCGGGCAGGTCGCCATAGCTGAGGCCGTTCTCGGTGCGCACGTTCTGATGCTGGCGCATGAAGTTCTCAAACGGCTCGGTGAAGCGCACGGCGGCATAGCCGCGGTTGAGGAAGGGCAGGTGGTCGCCGCCGCGCAAAAAGCGGTCGGGTCGCTGGATCAGGTTGACGCTGAAGCCGGGAAGGTAGCGCTCACCCGTCTCTTTCAAATAACGGCCAAGTTGATTAGTGCCGAAATCGGCCGCGCCGCCGGTGCGCACCTGAGCTTCGAGCTGCTGGCGCACGTTGGCGAGCACCGCGTCGTCGGTGGCAGTGGGTGTGCTTGTCGGCCCGTGGCCCAGCGCCAACCGCAGCAGCGGTGTCAGCCCGTCGGCAAACAGGCGCACTTGGCGCGCGTCGCGCTGGCCACTGTCGCCCACCGGGCTGCCGATGATGTCGTTGGTGACCATGGCTTCGATCTTCAGCCCTTCGCGCTTGGCGCGCGCGGCCCAGAAGTCGGCGCCGATCAGGCCTTGCTCTTCGCCGGCCACCGCCATGAACACCAGCGTGGCCGGGAAGCTGTGGGCGGCCATCACGCAGGCCAGCTCCATCACAGCGGCCGTGCCCGAGGCGTCGTCGTTGGCGCCGGGGGCGTCGATCTGTGCGTCGGCGTTGTCGCTGGCGCGCGAATCGTAGTGACCGCTAACGACCAAGATACGCTCACGCGCCTGTGGGTCGCTGCCGGGCAGGGTGGCGACGATGTTCACCACCTCCGCGCCGGCGGGCATGCGTTCACTCTTGACGGTGAGGTGCACGTCAGGCGCTACCTGCAGGCGCCCGCCGTGGGCGACGGAACAGGCCCGCAGTTCACGCTCGATCCAGCGCCGCGCCGCACCGATGCCACGCGTCTCGGACACGGTCTCGGACAGCGTGTGCCGTGTGCCGAAAGCCGCCAGGCGGCGCACGCGGGCTTCGATGCGCGCAGCTGAGATGTCGGCCACGACGGCGGCAACCACGTGGTGGGCTGAAGCGGGCGCCGTCGCGCGGGCATCCGGCATGGGGCCGTGGGCGCAGCCTGCGGCGAGGCACGCCGCCAAGAGGGCCAGGGTCGAGGTGATGGTGTTCAACGATGCTCCTGCAGGTCGGGTGCCACGGTGGCTTGGGTCGCGGCGGGTGGCGCCGGGAATGATCGCAGAGTCGTCGCCAGGCCGAACGCCCCAGGTCGGCGGCCCGTCAGCTAGGGCTTCAAAGTCTGACCGCCGGGAGTCATTCGCCCCGCCGCTGCGTGGCGCGTCGGGGCGAACGCGCTGGTGCCCAGCCAGCGCCACAGGTCCTTCGCATAGCGCTTGGCGCCATCGACGCGGATCGCTCGCGATGCAATGGCTTGCTGGGGCGTGAGGTCACCCGACCAGACTTCGGTCAAGGCACGCACCGACGCCTGCATCACGAGTGTGAGCTCACGCCCCGGGTCGTCGCGACACAGGTCGGCCACGCCGTCTTCGACGACGAGCCACCAAGCGCGCTCGCCGACGCGTGTGTCGCGCAACTGGAAGTGGATGACCACGGGCCTGGGGCGGGAACTCGGGGATGCACGCGAATCGCCGCATGTCCCACATCAGAGAGCCGGCATCGAGTTCATCGTCGCGCAGCCGGCTGCCGATTCACTGCGCCCCCCAGTGGCCCAGCGCCACGACGATGGGTCGCAGTTGCTCACCGGCGTCGGTGAGGCTGTACTCCCAGACCTTGCCGACCGCACTGCGGCGCACGACACCGAATTCCTCAAGTCGCCG
>JANMMH010000299.1:0-4320 GCA_031373055.1 Rubrivivax sp.
CGGCGCCAGCCACAGCTGCGCGAGCAGCCCGTAGAGCTCGGCGCGCTCGAGTTCTTCCTCGGGCGAACCCAGGCTGATGGCGAGGTTTTGGGTCACAAGGGGAGCGCTCATAGATCGGTGATGCGGACTTCGTCGGGGTCGGTATGCAAGTCGATGACGCGGCAGTCGGCGCACATCTTCAAGCGCTCGGCGGCCTTGCCTTGAAAGGCCGAGTGACCGGCCAGCTTCGTCATCATGACTTCAATCGCGCGCAGGGTGCCGAAGGGCTTGGCGCAGCGGATGCAGCAAAACGGCTCCATCTCGTTGATGACACGCGACTGCTTGCGTGCTTTGCACCGTCGGCCAGCCACAAGCGCGGCTGCAAGGTGATGGCGTCTTCGGGGCAGGTGGTCTTGCAGATGCCGCACTGCACGCAGTTCTTCTCGATGAATTTGAGCTGCGGCTTCTCGGCGTTGTCGGCGAGTGCTGCCGCCGGGCAAGCGCCCACGCAGCTCAGGCACATGGTGCATTTCGCGGCGTCGACTAACAAGGAACCGTAGGGCGAGCCTGCCGCTGGCAGGGTGATGGCCTCGGGCAGCGGTGCGCTGCGCGGTGCCTGCGCCATCAGATGGTCGATAGCCAGGTCGAGCGTGCCGCGTTTGTCGGGTGTGGCGGCGAAGGTGGCGGCGCGTGTCACGCCTTGCGCCGGCGTGGCGCGCAAGCTCGCGTCAAGCGTCGCGAGATCACTGCCCGCCTGGATCACGCGGAAGTGCTGGCCGGCGTAGCCCAGGCCCGTCATCAAAGCCTGCGCCACCGCCATCTGTTCGCTCAGTGCCTTGGCGTACTGCGGCGCCTCTTCCTCGCTCAGCAGCACCCAGACTTGGCTGGCCCCTTGCGCGACGGCCGTGAGCCACAGGTCCAGCCCCAGGCTGGCGGTGTGCCACACGGCCACCGGCAACACGCGCGCGGGGATGCCCTGCCGTTCTTTGTTAGTTCGCGCCGCGCGGCCAAGCTCATTCACGATGCGCACGCCCGCGACTTCGCTGTGCAAGAGCAGCGCGGCATCTTTGCCGCCCGCGTGGCCGTAGGCCGTGAGCATGGTGCGCAGGCGCCGTCCTTGGTCCACGGGCCCGGGGTAGTTGAAGCCCAGCGCGCCGGTGGGGCAGACGGTGGTGCACGCGCCGCAGCCTACGCACAGGTAGGGCTCGACGATGATGCCGCCGCCTTCACCTTTGATGTCGGTGTTGGCCTTGGCGCCTCGAATCTTGCCGCCGGTGCTGCCTTTGCCCTTGAGCGAGGCGTCGCTGCGGATGGCTTGTGCCGAACACACGTCAATGCAGGCACGGCAGCCGATCTGCTCATTGCGGCTGTGCGCGCAGATCTTGGGCTGGTAGCGGAAGAAGCGCGGCTTCTCGAATTCACCGCCCATCTCGCGCAGCGCCAGCACCGCGCGCACCAGCGCGGCGGCGTCTTGCGCGACGTGGAAATAGCCTTGCGGCTTGGCGTGCATCGTGAAGGCGGGCGCCTCGCGCAAGTCGAGCACGAGGTCGAAGTCTTCGCTGACTTGCAATGCCGCGCGGTTGAAGTCGATGGCGCCGGCCGCGTCGCACACGCGCACGCAGTCGCGGTGGCTCTTGCACGCGTCCAGGTTGACCTGGTAGCTGAAGTTGATGGCGCCTTCGGGGCAGGCTTCCACGCAGGCATTGCAGCGTGTGCACAGGTCCAGATCAATCGGGTTGCTGCTGTCCCATGCGGCGTGGAAGGCACCAAGCCAGCCTTGCAAGGTGACCAGCCTGCCGGCGAAGGTGGCGCGGCTGTGGGCTTGCGCGATGGCCCCTGAACTGGCCAGCACGGTGACGTCGAGCTTGTCCTCCAGCATCACGGCGGCGCGCTCGGCGGCGGCGGCGTCGCCCAGCAACAGCACCCTTCCGCCCGAGCGGTAGCTGACGGTGGCCACAGGCTCGGAAGCAGGTAACTGCGCGGCGGCGATGAGTGCCGCGATCTTCGGCGTGCCGGCTTTGGCGTCGCGCGACCAGCCGCCCGTCTCGCGGATGTTGACGAAGTGGATGGGCCGCTCTTGCACGCCGGCGGCACCCTCCGTTTGCTCGTTAAGTTCGAGGAAGAGGCGGCTCTCTTGCGTGCAGGCCACCAGCATTTCATCGCCCGAATTGCCGCTGTCTTTGGCCGCGCGCTGGAACGCAGCGGCCTCGCGCCGGCACAAAAGCGTGTGCTCGACTTCCAGGCCGTCAGAGCTCGCGCCGGGGGTCTTGGCCAGCGCCTGGCTGAGTGCTTTCGCATCCAGCGGCATGCTGCGGTTGCAGTTGCAGATCAGTGTCTTCATCGGGGGCGGCGCTTAGGCCATCGGGTGAGCATTCGGGCGGGGGGCGGGCGCTTGGAACAACGGCGGCGGGCTTGTCTTTGTCGTCGTCGTCAAAGAGCCCCAGGGCGACGGCTTGCGTCATCTGGCGCAGCATCGACAGGGGCAGGGGGTCGGGCTTGCCGTAGTCGTCGATGTAGGTGTCCAGGCCGTCCATGATGTTGAAGTGCGGGTCGGTGAAGAGCTTCTTTAGCGCGGCGTTTTTGACTTCGGGTGTGACGTCGCTGGTGACGAAGCGCGCGTAGCTTGAGTCGCGGTTGAGTGTGGCGACATCGGCCAGCGTGGGTGGTGGCTCGCGGTGCGTCTCAATCGCGGCGGCTTCGGTTGCTGCCGCTGGTGCCACCACAACGACCGCAGCTGCCGGCACCGGCGCCACGACCTCCACCACCGGCGCCGCAGGCACCTTGTGCCCTTCACGCACCAGCACCTTGCGCCGCGACCAGCGGCTGGCAAACGAGCCCGTGTCCTCAGCCATGGCTCATCGGTCCTGCGGTGCTTTGAACGACTCGGGCCGCCGGCGGCGCTTGGGCTCGGGGCGGTAGTGTTCGTCGACAAAGGCTTGCAGCCACTGCGCCACCTCGTGCGGCAGCGGCGTGTTGTCCACGCGCTCTTGTGCGTCGAGCAAACGGCCGGCTTCGTTGTACGACAGGGTCACGCTCTCGGGCCAGGCGCGCGCGGGGTCTTCATCGTCAATGCGCCACATCACGAACCACACCGGCGCGCCCGAGCTCAGGTTCAGGTAGTAGCCTTCGGCCTCGTCCACATGCAGCGTGACTTTCAAGCCAGCATGCAAAGACTGCATGGCGTCGCCATCGTCGCGCAAGGTCTTGGGGCCGTCGTGATTGCTAAAGCGACCGTCGTCGACCATCACGTCACGCACCGTGTGGCGCCACGCTTCCCACTGGCTGGGCTGACGCAGGCGCTCCAGGATCACGGCGACGCCTAGGCTGGGTTTGGTGACGGCGATGATCGGGTTCACGGGGGGCGGATTTTGGCACTGCATGCCGCCCGCAAGCGCAACGACAAATTGTCGTGCGATGCACGGGCGGACCCTGATTGATGCGCCCGTAACGATCGAAGCTAATTCAAAGGTGCCGCCTTCACGCGCGGCCAACCCCTGGAGGTCTGCATGAGCGAGTCCCAACGTCCCCTTATCGATCGTCGCCGCGTCTTCGCCGGCGCCGGCACCGTGGGTGCCCTGGCTGCGGCTGCTGCGGTGTTGCCGTCCATCAAAGCCACCGAGCCCGCCGCAGTGGCCAAGACCGACGCTGCGGAAAGCGGCGGTGGCTACCAGCTCACCGAGCACGTCAAGCGTTATTACGAGACGACGCGGATCTGAACCCCACCAAGAGGAGAGCCCCATGCTGTTGACGCGTAAATCCACATCCACCACCCGCAGCCCTTCAGGCCTGGTCACCGGCCTGGCGCGAGGTGTCTCGCGAGCCATCCCCACGATGGACCGGCGCGCGTTTCTGCGCCGCTCGGGCCTGGGCGTGGGCGCCGGCATGGCGGCTACCCAACTCACGCTGGTGAAGAAGGCGCAAGCCGCCGATCCCAAGGCGGCGGGCGACGCGAAGAAGGTTGAAGTCAAGCGCACCGTGTGCGGCCACTGCTCCGTGGGCTGCGCGATTGACGCGGTGGTGGAAAACGGCATCTGGGTGCGCCAGGAACCCGTGTTCGACAGCCCCATCAACCTCGGCGCGCATTGCGCAAATGGGGCGGCCGTGCGCGAGAACGGCCACGGCGAATACCGCCTGAAGTACCCCATGAAGCTGGTAGCCGGCAAGTACCAGCGCATCACCTGGGACCAGGCGCTGACCGAAATCAGCGCCAAGATGCTGGAGCTGCGCAAGCAAAGCGGCCCCGACTCGATGTTCTTCGTGGGCTCGAGCAAGCACAACAACGAACAGGCCTACTTGATGCGCAAGTGGGTCTCGCTCTGGGGCACCAACAACACCGATCAC
>JANMMH010000741.1:0-2505 GCA_031373055.1 Rubrivivax sp.
GGCTGCAACTGGCGCGAGTCGCCGTTTGCTCATCGCTTCGTCGAGCAGCTTGATGCCGGCCTGCGAGATCGTCATGCCCTTGTTGATCGAGTCTTGTGCCTGATCGGGGTTGTGGAAGTGGCTGCCATTGGAAGCCGTCCACCATTCCCAGTGCACATGGGCTTCGTAGTGCTTGCCGCGCGCGTCGTCGAGCACGCCGGGCTCCACGCCCAGGTTCTGCGCTTCTTCGAACTTGTCGACGAAGCGCGTCAACCAGTACTCGGCCTTGCGCAGCTTGCCCTGGAACTTGTTCTTCATCGAGTCGATGACGTACACGGCCTGCTTTTCGTTCCAGCTCTTGTGGCAGGTAAGGCAGGTTTCCTTGATGTAGTGCCGAGGCGACGTCTGCCAGTGCGAGGTGAAGGTCTTGCCGGTCTTGGCGTCTTTCACCTTGGGCATGTGGCAGCCGCTGCACTCGACCCCTTGCTTCTGGTGTGTGCTGCCGTAGTAGGTCTCGGCGTCGGGGTGCTGTGCCTTCCACAACATCGCACCGGTGATGCCGTGTTTGAAGTCGCGGAACTTCAGGTCGGTGTAGTGCTGCGCGATGCCGTTGACGTCCTTGAAGGGGAAGTGGTTGGTGCGTGCATCGTCCATGCCGATGGGCTTGCCGGTGGTGGGGTCGGTGCCGGGGTTGCAGTTGTATTCGACATGGCACTGCGCGCATTGCAGCTTCACGTCGTAGCGGCTCAGGATCGCGATCTTGCGTGTGAAGCCGCGCTCACCCAGCTCCTTGACGTCGATCTTGGCGCCCTGGGGGTCCTTGTGCCACAGCGTGTCTTTCTCGGGCCGCGTCAGCGCCTGGATCAGGCCGTCGCGGACGATGCGCGGCTTGGCCGCGTGCGGGTCGTGGCAGAAGATGCAGTTCAGCGAGTGGTTGACGTCCTTGACGAAGTCGGTGACCTTGGACAGCCGGCTCCATTTGGCCGCCGGCGCCGGGTCACCAAGATAGGCCCAGTCGAGGATGTGGTCGGCCGACTTGCACGACATGCACACCGGGTTGGCTGCAGCCGCCGTGCCGGGCTTGAAGGCCTTGTGCGGCTCGCCCGGAAAGAGGTCGGTCAACGTGTCCCAGATCTTGAAGTCGCCACCCGCGCGTGCCAAGCCGATCTTGCCGTCCTTGTTGACGTAGCGGCCACCGAATGCGCGGTCGACCACCACCTGGTCATACAGTGCAAATGCGTGTGATCGCGGCTCGTTGTGCTCACGCGTGAAGCCATGCGGCGCCATCAATTTGTCGAACGCCGGGTTCGGCGATGGGCCGGTGGCAAGGCTCTTTTCCTTTTGCGCCGCCTTCTCCCAGTTCATGTTGTACAGCGTGCGGTACTGGTTGCTGTGGCAGCTGCCGCAGGTGCCTGAATCGACCTTGGTCGTCGGCCGGCCGCGGCCCTTGGGGCTGTGCTGCGCCAGCCCGTCGTGGCACGCGTCACAAGCCACCGTCTTGTGCTGGCCGCCAACGTGGAAGGTCTTGATGGCTTCGTGGCAGTCGTAGCAATCTGCGACCTGGTAGCCCACGGTCTTGAGCTTGCCCTGCGCCTGCACCGGCGCCACGCCCAGCCACAGCAAGGCCAGCAGAGCGCCTTCCCAGGTGGCAGCACGTGAATGTCGACGTTGCATGGCTCTCCCCCCGCACCTGCACAGGCGCCAGAGAAAAATGCTCGCACGCCGCCCACCTCACAACAAGCTCCAATGGAGCGCTTGCGGGGGCAACGCTTGCGGCAGATCAAACTGTGGCGTTACATGCTGCGCCGGTACTGCCCACCCACCTCAAACAGCGCGTTGGTGATCTGCCCCAGCGAGCAGCAACGCACGGCGTCCATCAGCACGTCGAAGACGTTGGCGTTGACCATCACCGCCTGCTGCAAGCGCGCCAACATGGCAGGCGCCTCGGCCGCGTGGCGCTGCTGAAAGTCGGCCAGCCGCGCCAGCTGCGACTGCTTTTCTTCGTCGGTCGAACGCGCCAGCTCGATGTGCTCGGGCGCCGCATCACCGTGCGGGTTACGGAAGGTGTTGACGCCGATGATGGGATAGGCACCGCTGTGCTTTTGCATCTCGTAGTGCATCGACTCTTCCTGGATCTTGCCGCGCTGGTAGCCGGTCTCCATCGCACCCAGCACACCGCCGCGCTCGGCGATCTTCTCGAACTCTTGCAGCACCGCTTCTTCCACGAGTTCGGTCAGCTCGTCGATGATGAAGCTGCCTTGGCTCGGGTTCTCGTTCTTGGCCAAACCCCACTCGCGGTTGATGATCATCTGGATGGCCATGGCGCGGCGCACGCTGTCTTCGGTGGGCGTGGTGATGGCCTCGTCAAACGCGTTCGTATGCAGCGAATTGCAGTTGTCGTAGATGGCGATCAGCGCTTGCAGCGTGGTGCGGATGTCGTTGAACTGGATCTCTTGCGCGTGCAGGCTGCGGCCACTGGTCTGCACGTGGTACTTCAGCTTTTGGCTGCGCTCGTTGGCGCCGTAG
>JANMMH010000035.1:0-2197 GCA_031373055.1 Rubrivivax sp.
TGTGCAGAAGCTCTTCGACCCCTTGTATCCGGCGGGTGAGTTCCGCTGCTACTGGAAAAGCCACCTGCTGTCGCAACTAACCGACGAGGCCATAGACGAGGCCATCGAAAACGCCGCTGCATCGCCGTCTGACAAATCCATCAGTTCGCTGTGGAACTTTGGCGGCGCCACGGCAGCCGTGCCGGCCGAAGCCACGGCATTCGGGGACCGATCGTTCGGCTGGATGTACTCGCTCGATTCGGTATGGCGCGATGCGGCGGACGACGACAGGGTCATGGGCTGGACACGCGCGGCCTGGGCACGTGCGCGGCGGCATGCTCACGAGGGGCGCCTGTACCTGAATTTCGCTGGGCAGGACGCCGACAGCGATGAACTGACCCGCCGAGCATTTGGCAACAACTACAGCCGGTTGGCGCAAATCAAGAAGCGCTTCGACCCCGGCAACATGTTTCGCTTCAATCAGAACATTCGGCCTGAATGATGGGCCGGCTGGCACTGAAACTGCTGGAGGACCACCTGCTCGGCTGGACCGGACGCCTCTTCTGGCTGGTCACGCTGGCCGGGCTGGGGATGTTCGGCAGCTACATCGTGCTGCGGGCGGCCGGCACCACGGTCGAGAACTTCGGTCAGTGGAAGGCCCTGGTGGCAGGCCGCCCGATGCCGACGGCAGCGGACTGGATCGCCAACGTCAGCATAGGGCTGCACTTTCTGATGGGCGCGGTGCTGGTGCTGGCCTGGCCGATCTTGCTGTCGGCCCAGATCCGAACCCGCCACCGCGCCGTGCATCGCTGGACGGGCCGGGTCTACGTGGCCGCGGGCCTCCTGGCGGGTGTCGGCGGCATGACCTTCCTCCTCACCCACGGCGCCGCCAGCCGAGCCGCCGCGATCGCCTTCGCTATCTGGGGCGCGCTGATGATGCTCTGCGCCGTCATGGCCTACCTCTGCGCGCGCGCCAAACGTTTCGACCGCCATCGTGCGTGGGCCATACGCCTGTTCTCGATGGTGCTGGGTTCATGGTTGTTTGATGTGGAGATACAGGCCTGGACGAACCTGGCGGGCGGCATCGGCATGCACCCTGACGGCGTCAGCGGGCCCATCGACCTGGCCTTGCTCTACCTGTTCTTCGTTCCCAATTTGCTGGTGGCCGAGTTCTTCATCCGCAACCTGCACCGGCGGCTCGTGCTGCCTGCTCGCCTGAAGTGGCCGGCCATGGCCCTGTTCGGCGCTCTGGGCCTGGCCTTCGCCTATGCAGTTGTGATGCTCAGCGCCACGCACACGGGGCGGTTTGGCAAGCATCTGCTGCCACTGCTGGGTGCGTAGCCGAAGGTTTTCCCAGCCCTGGCCTGGCGCCACCATCAAGTTCAGCGCTGCCGCAAGATCGCCCGAACCACTCATTTGCTACTGACAGCAGAAAACCATCCGCTTGACTTTGCCAATCACGGCCATGGCGGTCACACCCACAATGCCTACAAGTGGGTCAGCTTGCGGTTGGCGCCAACAAACCGCCAGAACCAGAGCATGAGCCACGACACGGCCCTGATGCCCGCTACTTACGTGCGCGTCACCGTGTTCGTCAACTGACGGCCTTCTGCGTCTCGAAGCTTAGGTTGCCTGTTGGCGCTTTAGCCGCTCGCTGTGCCAATAGACGTCGTCGCCACCCAGGCCGTCGAGGTTGGCGCGGTTGAGCACACGGGCCAGCACGAACATCAAATCTGACAAGCGGTTGAGGTACTGGCGCGGCGGCGCGTTGACCGTCTCTTGCGCAGCCAGCGCGATGACGGAGCGCTCGGCTCGCCGCGCGATGGTGCGGCTCATGTGCGACAGCGCCGCGCTACGTGTGCCAGCGGGGAGGATGAACTCCGCCAGCCGCGGCAGCTGCGCGTTGTAGTGCGCCAAGGCTTCGTCGAGCCTGAGCACGGCGTCGTCTTTGAGCAGCTCGTAGCCGGGGATCGAGAGCTCACCACCGAGGTTGAAGAGCTCGTGCTGGATGATCACCAGCAGCTCGCGCACTGGCTCGGGCAGCGGCTCACACAGGATCACCCCCAGGCTTGAATTCAACTCGTCCACGTCGCCCATCGCCGCCACGCGCAGGTGGCTCTTGGGCACGCGGCTGCCGTCACCCAGGCCGGTGCTGCCGTCGTCTCCGGTGCGGGTGGCGATTTGCGTGAGGCGGTTGGACATGGTCGGCGTAGTGCTG
>JANMMH010000038.1:0-13795 GCA_031373055.1 Rubrivivax sp.
AGGTCGGGCAGGTCGAACTGATCACGCATCAGTAAGCGCCGGTCGGCCGTCAGCGAGCCTTCCACGTGGTCATGCTCGGCGAACGAAAAGTGCACGGGGATGGGCTGCGCGCTGGTGCCGACTTCGATCGAAACACCATGGTTGCGCAAGAGCAGGCGGAACTGCTCGGTGTAGTAGTCAGCGAAGAGGTCAGGCCGGGTCAGCGTGGTCTCATAGTGGCCGGGCCCCGCCACAAAGCCGTAGCTCAAGCGCGAGTCGGCGCGGGCTACGGTGGTGGTCTGCACACGCACGAAGGGGTAACACGCACGCACGCGCTGCGGCAAGGTCTCGCCGGCAACAAAGCGCTGCAGCATGCCGCGCAGGTGGACGGTGCTTTGCTCGTAGATCGCACGTACCTGCGCGAATGCAGCTGCAGGGTCGTCAAATCGCGCGGGGGCAATGAACGGGGTGGGCGACATCATGGTGCGGGCCTTCTAGGTTTTCGGTGTGCCATTGTCGGGCCCAGCTCGAAGGCCAGGACTGCAGGGTGGCGATGCCGTTTTTCGGCGGGTTGGCTCGGCTTTGGCTGCGCAGAATCAAGAACAACCATGAGTGCGCCCACGATCCCGCAAGCCATTGCCCAGGTGGTGGCTTGGCACAACCGCCACCCGCTGACGCAGCGCATCGTGCCCGCACAAGTGCGCCATGTCGGCGTGGTGGCTTTGCCGTTTGTTGGCGCCGCGCCCAGGGGCGCGCACGAGGCTGCGGCGGTGGAGCCTGCGCTAGAAAACCCGGCGGCAGATGCACCACAGGTTGGTAGCCTGCGCGAGCGCGCCAGCGCAAAGGCGCTGGCAGGGCCCGAGCTCGTGGCGGGGGCCGTTGCGGCCACGAGAGTGGCGCCCGCCACGGTGGCGATGCCTTCCAAAGCGCAGCGCCGAGCGTTCAGCGAACGGTTCCTGCCGCAGCCATCGCTTTGGCGCATTGCGCGCTTTGCCTGGCGACACGGCAGCGCGCAAGCCCCGCCGTCGAGCCTGGGGCCACGTCGTGACGTCGCCGTCTATGCCACGCTGGCTCTTGACACAGGAACCACTTGGCGCTTCCTGGGCACCGCCGCCATCGAAGACGGCGAGCGCCGTGTGCGTGTGCTGTGGGGCCACGCTGGCAAGGCCAGCATCCTGGGCCCGCGCTTGTGGAGCCCCACGCGCATTGCCGCGCTCGGCGTGGCCAGTTCGGCCTGTGTGCTGTTGGCCGCGCTGGTGCCGACGATGTTGCACAGGACACCGGTAGCAGCGGGTGCGCCTGTGCTTGCGAGCGCCGCGCCGGCGTCGGCCGCGAGTGCCGTCATGCATGCGGCGGTGGTGCTGCCGCCCGCTGCCGTCGTGGCAGTGCCGCCAGTCGCTGTGGCTGCATCCGCAGTCACCTTGGTCGTGCCTCGCGCCTCCGAGAAGCAGGCCCTGCGTGCCGAGCCCGCAATGCCTGCCACGGCGCCCGTGACACCACCGCCACCGCCACCCGTACCGCAGCCACCACCCGCCGCGCTGGCCAGCGCGCAAGCGTGGCCGCCTCGCATCCACCCCAACATCCACCACAGCGCGCGCAACAAGGCGCAGCAAGACAGCGCCGCCGTGCGCGCGGCCCACGTTGCAAGCGTGAAGGCGCTTCCCGCCGCGCAGAAGCCGTCCAAACCAGGAGCGGCCTATGCGGTGGTGGCGCGCAGCACCAAGTCGCGCGCGGCGTCGGAGATGCTGCTGGGTTTCATGCAGTCCGCCGCCGCCGGGCACAGCAAGACCACCCAGCACACTGAAGTCGTGCCCGACGCCAAAGGCTGGCGCGCGAGCTGGTGGCCGTTCGCCAGCCGCCAGGACGCCGAACGTGCGCGCGCTGCTCTCGCCAGTGCCGGGATGCAAGCGGAAGTGGTCGAGTTCTGAGCCTGCCCTTCCATTGCAAAGACCGGGCATTGACATGGCGCCAGCGCGGGTGCGCCGCTTTGCCGTATAAAGCGCGTCTTCGCGCCGCTTCCGGCGCCACACAAGCAGCCACCATGCAAGACGTTCAAACGCGCATCGATGAATTGGTCAAAGGGCACCGTGTCATGCTCTTCATGAAGGGCACCTCGCAGTTCCCGCAGTGCGGCTTTTCGGGCCGCGCGATTCAGATCCTGAAGGCCTGCGGCGCCGACGACCTGGCCACGTTCAACGTGCTTGAAGACCCGGATGTGCGCCAAGGCATCAAGGACTACGCGCAGTGGCCCACGATACCGCAGCGCTATGTCAACGGCGAATTCGTCGGCGGCTCGGACATCATGACGGAGATGTACCAGTCGGGCGAACTGCAACAGGTGTTGGCTAAGAGCTGAGCACACCATGACCACGCGCCTGGTCATCGGCATCACCGGGGCCACGGGCGCGGTGTATGGCGTCAAGTTGCTCGAGCGCGCACGTGCGCTGGGCGTGCAAACGCACCTCGTGGTCAGCGCTGCGGGCGTACTCAACGCCCACCACGAGCTCGGCCTGGATCGCAAAGCGCTTGAAGCACTTGCCGACGATGCCTATTCGCCCGGCGACGTGGGCGCCTGCATTGCCAGCGGCAGCTTTGCTACCGCCGCAATGGTGATTGCACCCTGCTCTATGCGCACCTTGGCAGCGGTGGCGCATGGCTTGTCGGACAACCTGCTCACGCGCGCCGCCGACGTGACACTCAAGGAGCGCCGCCGCCTGGTGATGATGGTGCGCGAGACGCCGTTCAACCTGGCACACCTGCGCAACATGACGGCTGCCACGGAGATGGGTGCGGTGATTTTTCCGCCGTTGCCGGCCTTCTATCACCGGCCCACGAGCATCGATGAGCTGGTGGCCGAGAGCGTCGAGCGTGTGTTGGTTTTGCTGGGCGTCAGCGAGGCCTCGCCGCGCAGCTGGGCGGGCTTGTAGGCCAGCGCCGCGCGGTCAGGCCACGTCCCACTGCCGTTTGGCGGCGAACACCATGTCGGGGTACTCACGCTTGCCGCGGCTGCCGTTGTAGCGGCCCAGCGCGAGGAAGAGGTCGCCCTTTTCGACGGCCAGGTAGTGGCGCAGAATGACGCAGCCGAAGCGCAGGTTGGTCTGCATGTGAAAGAGCCGGCTGGCGTCGCCGTCGCCGATGCTGCGTGTCCAAAACGGCATCACCTGCATGTAGCCACGCGCGCCGGCGCTGCTGATGGCGTACTTGCGAAAGCCGCTCTCGACCTGCACCAGGCCAAGCACCAAGGGCACGTCAAGCCCGGCGCGGCGTGTCTCGTACCACAGCGTCTCCAGGAACTCGACGCGCGCGACATGCTCGCTCTTGCGCCTCTTCAAGCGCTGGCTGGCTTCACCAAGCCAGCGCAGATAGGCCAAGCGTTCGTCCATGGTGGTGAACGCCGGGCGCGGCGGCGCGGCGTCGGCCACGGCTGCGGCCAGCGCCGTGCGCACCGAGTCGGCCAGTAACTCTTCTTGCTGCGCGCCGGCATGCGCGGGTGGGGTGTTGACGAGCCAAGGCGCGCCGAGCGCGGCCCCGAGCAGGGTGCGTCGCGTGGGGTCCGCGACGCAAGGGCTCATGCCGCCAGGCGTGCGCGGATCGCGGCCACGAGTTCAGCCCAGGGCGTCACGGTGGCGGCGGCGTCACGACGGCCCTGCACTTCGGCCGTGTCGGCCTTGAGGCCGCGGTCGGAGATGACCACACGCAGCGGCACGCCGATGAGTTCCCAGTCGGCGAACATCGCGCCGGGGCGTTCGCCGCGGTCGTCGAGCACGACGTCCACACCAAGTGCTGCGAGCTCATCGTGAAGCTTGTCGGCGGCCAGTCGCACTTCGGCGCTGCGCTCATAGCCGATGGCGCATATGACCACTGAGAACGGCGCCATCGCGGCGGGCCAAATGATGCCGCGCTCGTCGTGGTTTTGTTCGATCGCCGCACCCAGTAGGCGCGTCACGCCGATGCCATAACAGCCCATCACCATCAACTGCGGCTTGCCGGTTTCATCGAGGTAGGTGGCCTTCATCGGCGCGCTGTACTGCGTGCCGAGCAAGAACACGTGGCCGACTTCAATGCCACGTTGGATCGCCAACACACCCTTGCCGTCGGGCGAAGGGTCACCGGCAACGACGTTGCGGATGTCGGCCACGAGATCGGGCTCGGGCAGGTCACGGCCCCAATTGACGCCGGTGAAATGGAAGTCGGCGTCGTTGGCGCCGCATACGAAGTCGGCCATCAACGCGACCGTGCGATCGGCAACGATCTTCACGGGCTTCTTCAATTGGATCGGGCCAAGGTAGCCGGGTTTGCAGCCGAAGTGTTCGTCAATCTCGGCCACCGTCGCAAAGCGATACCCGGCCTTCAAACCAGGCAGCTTGCCGGCCTTGATCTCGTTGAGCTCATGGTCGCCGCGCACCAGCAAGAGCCACACGGTGGTCTTCACGATCTCACCGGCGTCGTTGCGCTCCTCCGTGGCTAGCACCAAGGACTTGACGGTTGAGCTCAGCGCCAGCCCCAGCAACTGCGCGACATCCGCGCAGGTGCTTTTCCCCGGCGTGGGCGTCTTGGCCAGCGCTCGTGTGGCGCTTGCACGCGAGGCATGCAGTGCCACGGCTTCGGCGAGCTCAATGTTGGCGGCGTAGTCGCTGGTGGGGCAATAAACGATGGCGTCTTCGCCGGTATCGGCAATGACCTGGAACTCTTGCGATTGGTCGCCGCCGATGGCGCCGGTGTCGGCTGCCACAGCGCGGTAGGTCAGGCCCAGCCGATCGAACACAGCGCAGTACGCCTTGGCCATGTTTTCGTAGCTCAGGCGGCCGGCTTCGATGTCGCGATCAAAGGAGTAGGCGTCCTTCATGGTGAACTCGCGCCCACGCATCACACCAAAGCGCGGCCGGCGTTCATCGCGGAATTTGGTTTGGATGTGATAGAAATTCTTCGGCAGTTGGCGGTAACTGCGCAGCTCCTGGCGCGCGATATCGGTCATAACCTCTTCGCTGGTGGGCTGGATCACGAAGTCGCGGTCATGGCGGTCCTTCACGCGCAACAACTCGGGCCCGTATTTCTGAAAGCGCCCGGTCTCACGCCACAGCTCGGCGGGCTGCACCACGGGCATCAAGAGTTCGATCGCACCGGCGCGGTTCATCTCTTCGCGGATGACGGCTTCGACCTTGCGGATCACCCGCAAGCCCAGCGGCATATAGCTGTAGATGCCCGCCCCAAGCCGCTTGATGAGGCCCGCGCGCAGCATCAGCTGGTGGCTGGCGACCTCGGCGTCGGCGGGCGCTTCCTTGAGCGTGGAGATAAAGGTTTGACTGGCTTTCATGGGGTGCCTGGGCAGGGGACTGAAGGCGCGTGGCGGCCCGGGCAAGCCCTGGCAGCTAACGGCACGGGTGATGCGGGTAAGCGAGGTCTCACTGCCCGCACGCTGCCGGTGCAATAATGAAATCAGTCACCAAATCGGGGTTGCAGATTATGCTCGACCGTGAAGGCTTCAGGCCCAACGTCGGCATCGTCCTGCTCAATGCAAGGAACCAGGTCTTCTGGGGCAAACGTCTGCGTACGCACTCCTGGCAGTTTCCGCAGGGGGGCATCAAGTACGGCGAAACGCCCGAGCAAGCCATGTTCCGCGAGCTGCAGGAAGAAGTTGGCTTGAGGCCAGAGCATGTCGAAGTCATCGGGCGCACGCGCGATTGGCTGCGCTACGAAGTGCCCGACCAGTTCATCCGCAAAGACGCGCGCGGCCACTACCGTGGCCAAAAGCAAATCTGGTTCTTGCTGCGCCTGATGGGCCGCGACAGCGACATGAATCTGCGCGCCACCGACCACCCCGAGTTCGACGCCTGGCGCTGGAACGAATACTGGGTGCCGCTGGATGTGGTGATCGAGTTCAAACGCGGTGTCTACGAGATGGCGCTGACCGAGCTCGCGCGCTACTTGCCGCGTGTGAACCACCACAACCGTTACTTGCGCGCTGGTGTGCGCCATGCGCGCCATGACGACGCCTACCGCAGCGAGCCGGCGCCTGCGGCGCCCGAAGAGGGCGCATGAGTCTGCTGCTGCGCTACAGGCGCACGAGGTTGTCGCGGTGGATCATCTCGGCTTCGTTGGCGTAGCCAAGGAGGGACTCAATCAGTGCTGAAGGCTTGCGCGCAATGAGCCGCGCTTCGGTCGACGAGTAGTTGGCCAGGCCACGTGCGACTTCAACTCCCTGCATGTCAAGCACGGCGATCACGTCGCCGCGCGAGAAGTCGCCACTGACCTCGGCAATGCCGATGGGCAGCAAGCTCTTGCCTTCGTCGCGCACTTTGGCGGCGGCACCGGCGTCCACCGTCACCGCGCCGCGCAGCTGCAAATGGTCGAGCATCCACTGCTTGCGCGCCGCCAGCTTGGGCGTGGCGGCGCTCAGGCAGGTGCCCACACTTTCGCCGTTAGCAAGGCGCAGCAGCACCTCAGGTTCGCGGCCCCAGGCGATCACGGTGCTGGCGCCGCTGCCGGCCGCGCGTTTGGCGGCGAGTATCTTGGTCAGCATGCCGCCGCGCCCGATGCTGGAGCCGGCGCCTCCGGCCATGGCTTCGAGATCAGGGTCGCCCGCGCGGGCGTCGCTGATGAAGCGCGCGTCGGGGTGGCTGCGCGGGTCGGCCGAATACAGGCCGCGCTGGTCGGTCAAGATCACCAACACGTCGGCGTCCACCAGGTTGGCCACAAGGGCACCCAGGGTGTCGTTGTCGCCAAACTTGATTTCGTCGTTGACGACGGTGTCGTTCTCGTTGATGACCGGAATCACCTGGTGCTTGAGCAACGTGAGCAGGGTGGAGCGTGCGTTGAGGTAGCGCTCGCGGTCGGCCAGGTCGGCGTGCGTCAGCAGCACTTGCGCGCTGCGTATGCCTTGCGCGCGCAGCTGTGTCTCGTACATCTGCACCAGGCCCATCTGGCCCACGGCGGCGGCGGCTTGCAGCTCATGCAGCTCTTTGGGCCGCACGCTCCAGCCTAATCGCTGCATGCCTTCGGCGATGGCGCCGCTGGAGACCATCACCAGCTCGCGGCCCTCGCGCGCAAGGGCCGCGAGCTGGCGCGACCAGTTGCCGATGGCGTCGGCATCGACGCCGCGGCCTTCATTGGTGACGAGGCTGGAGCCGACCTTGACGACGATGCGTCGCGCGGCTTGGACGACGCTGGCCATGGCGAACTACTCGGCAGCGTCGCTGGGGAAGCGTGGGTCGGGTATCGGCTCCGGGCGCACGGTTTGTGCGACATGCCCGTACACCTGTTGAACCAAGGGTGCCAGGCCTTCACGCGCCAGTGCCGAGATCTTGAACACTGGCCCTTTCCAGCGCAGCCGGCGCACAAATTCCTTCACACGTGCTTCGCGCTCTTCGTTGGGCACCATGTCGAGTTTGTTGAGTACCAGCCAGCGCGGTTTGGCGTGCAGCGCCGGGTCGTACTTCTTCAGCTCAGCGATGATGGCGCGCGCTTGCACCACCGGGTCGGTGTCGTCAAACGGTGCCAGATCGACAAGATGCAGCAGCAGGCGCGTGCGCTGCAAGTGGCGCAAGAATTGGTGGCCAAGGCCAGCGCCTTCAGCGGCGCCCTCGATCAGGCCGGGTAGGTCAGCGACGACAAAACTCTGCTCGGGTCCGACGCGCACCACACCTAGGTTTGGGTGCAAGGTGGTGAACGGGTAGTCAGCGATTTTTGGGCGCGCGTTCGAGATGGCCGTGATCAACGTCGACTTGCCCGCATTGGGCATGCCCAGCAAACCGACATCGGCCAGCACACGCAGCTCCAGCTTGAGCTTGAGCGCTTCGCCGGGCCAGCCGGGGGTTTTCTGTCGTGGCGAGCGATTGGTGCTGGTCTTGTAATGCATGTTGCCAAAGCCGCCGTCGCCGCCTTTGGCGAGCAAGACGCGCACGCCGTGTTCGAGCAGCTCGACGATCAGCTCGCCGGTTTCAAAGTTGCTAACCATGGTGCCCACAGGCACCCGCAACACGATGTCGTCACCTGCGGCGCCGAACTGGTCTGAGCCGCGGCCGGCTTCGCCATTGCGTGCCAGATGTTTACGCGCATAGCGGTAGTCGATCAGCGTATTGATGTTGCGATCGGCCACCATCCAGACACTGCCGCCACGGCCGCCGTCACCGCCATTGGGGCCACCGAACGGAATGAACTTCTCGCGCCGAAAGCTCATGCAGCCCGCGCCGCCGTCGCCGGCGGCGATATCAATGGTGGCTTCGTCAACGAACTTCATGGCTTACGCAATCCTATAGGGCGGAGCGCCGCGCGAGACCCAAAACGACGAAGCCCCGGAGGGCCGGGGCTTCGGTGCTCGTGGGCAAGCGGCCTCAGGCCGGCTTGACGAACACCGTCTGGCGATTGCGCGGGCCCTTGATGGCGAACGACACGGCACCGTCGATCAGCGCAAACAGCGTGTGGTCCTTGCCCATGCCCACGTTGGTGCCGGGGTGGAACTTGGTGCCACGCTGGCGCACGATGATGCCGCCGGCCGAGATGGCCTGGCCGCCGAATACCTTGACGCCGAGCATCTTCGGTTGCGAATCGCGGCCGTTGCGCGTGGAGCCGCCGCCCTTTTTCTGTGCCATGGTGCTTGCTCCTTCTTAAGCGGCTTGCACCGAGCCGATGTGCAGCTCGGTGTAAGTCTGGCGGTGGCCGCCGTGCTTTTGGTAATGCTTACGGCGACGCATCTTGAAGATGCGCACTTAGTCGTGCTTGCCATGGGCCACCACAGTGGCCTTCACGCTCGCACCCGCGACCCAGGGTGTTCCGACCTGAATGTCAGCGCCTTGACCCAGCGCCAATACCTGGTCGATCACGATTTCCTGGCCCACATCCGCAGCAATCTGTTCTACCTGGATCTTCTCGCCGGCAACAACCTTGTATTGTTTGCCACCGGTTTTTATGACCGCGTACATGTTTGACCTTTCTTGCAAGAATCGGCTCGTTGCGCCTGCCGCCGAGTTGAGTGACGTTCCGCCACCGGAAGGCGCCGAGCCTGTCTCCATCGTGGACGTGCTGCCAACGCGAAGCCTTCCAGTATAGCATCGCGCCCGTCAAGATCGACACCCCCTCGACACTCACTCGTTTCTCGCCGCGCCAAGCCCCCGTGCACGATCCCTCCCCGACCCCCAGTGACCCCCAGGCTGCGGCCCTGCAGCGCGTCGACGATGTGATTCGCCAGCGCCTGAGTTCGCGGGTCGCGCTGATTGACCAGATCGCGCATTACATCGTCTCGGCAGGTGGCAAGCGCATTCGCCCACGCCTGGTGCTGTTGTTCGCTGATGCCTTTGGCTATGAGGGGCCCGCGAAGTACGAGTTGGCGGCCACGGTCGAGTTCATTCATACCGCCACATTGCTGCACGACGACGTTGTCGACGAGTCGTCGCTGCGCCGGGGTCGCGCCACTGCCAATGCCATGTTTGGCAACGCCGCCAGCGTGCTCGTCGGCGATTTTCTGTATTCGCGGGCTTTTCAAATGATGGTCGCGGTCGACAATATGCGTGTACTCGCGGTGCTCGCCGAGGCAACCAATGTCATCGCTGAAGGTGAAGTCCTGCAATTGATGAACATGCATGACCCCGATCTGTCGGTCGAAGAGTATTTGCGCGTGATCCGCTATAAGACAGCCAAACTTTTTGAGGCCAGCGCCCGCCTTGGTGCTGTTCTTGCAGGCGCATCGCCCGAGACCGAAGGCGCATGCGCGACCTATGGCCGCGCACTGGGCACCTCGTTCCAGCTCATCGACGACTTGCTTGACTACGAAGGGGACTCCGAGGCGTTGGGCAAAAACGTCGGCGACGACCTGCGTGAAGGCAAGCCCACACTGCCCCTGTTGATTGCGATGCAGCGCTGTAGCGACGACGAACGCGCGCAGATTCGCCATGCCATCGAACACGGCGCGGCAGCCGAGCTGCCGCAGGTCTTGGCCATCGTGCGCCGTACGGGAGCCTTGCAAGCCACCCGCGAGGCGGCGGCCCAGGAGGCGGCCAAGGCGCAGGCCTGTCTGGGTGCACTTCCCGCGTCGGGTGCTCGGGCTGCTCTGTTAGACTTGTGTGCTCGATCGGCCCAGCGTTCTTCGTAGGGGTCATCGTGCGGCACGTCGCGATGGCGCTGCCGACATCGGGGTGTAGCTTAGCCAGGTAGAGCGCTACGTTCGGGACGTAGAGGCCGGAGGTTCGAATCCTCTCACCCCGACCAGCTTTCTGTCCTTCCTGAGGCATCTGGCGTTTGCAGGCCCGGGGATGATCGGCGATGATCGATCGGTTCTTTCACTGAACACATCCATCTCGAACGCATGATCGCTGACACCCTTGCCGAACCCGCCAACAACTCGCTCAGCGGCGTCGCGCGCGTATTGGTGCACGCAGGCAAGCTCACAGCGAAAGCGGCTGAGGACCTCGGCAAGTCTGCCAAGGACAAGCGCACGAGTTTTGTAGCGTCGGTGATCGCCGCCGGAGCCGTGCAACCGGCCGAGCTGGCGCACACGCTTGCAGCAGCCTTGGCGCTGCCGCTGCTTGACCTCAACGCGGTGGACCTGCAAAAGCTGCCGCGCAACGTGCTCGACAGCAAGATCGCCAGCCAGTACCAGCTCATCGCACTGGGTAAGCGCGGTAACCGCCTGTTTATCGGCGCTGCCGACCCCACTGACCAGGAGGCGGCGGAGCGCATCAAGTTCGCCACTCAGCTCACACCAGAGTGGGTGATCGTCGAGTACGACAAGTTGATGCGGCAGATCGACAGCCAAAGTGCGTCGGCCAATGAGGTCATCGAGTCACTGGCCGGCGGCGACTTCGACTTCGACGTCACTGACGAAGAAGGCCCCGCGCCGGAAAACGCCGAGATCACGGTCGACGTGGAAGACGCGCCCGTGGTGCGCTTCCTGCAAAAGATGCTCATCGATGCGATCAACATGCGCGCATCAGACCTGCATTTCGAGCCCTTCGAATACAACTACCGCGTGCGCTTTCGCATTGACGGCGAGTTGCGCGAAATCACCCAGCCGCCCATCGCCATCAAGGACAAGCTGGCTTCGCGCATCAAGGTCATCTCGCGGATGGACATCGCCGAAAAGCGCGTGCCGCAAGACGGGCGCATGAAGCTCAAGTTCGGCCAGCGTGCCATCGACTTCCGCGTTAGCACCTTACCCACCTTGTTTGGCGAGAAGGTCGTGATCCGTATCCTGGATCCGTCAAGTGCCAAGCTCGGCATTGAGGCGCTGGGCTACGAGAAGGCCGAGAAGGACAGGCTGCTGCTGTGCATCAAGCGGCCCTACGGCATGATCCTGGTCACGGGGCCCACGGGCAGCGGCAAAACGGTGTCGCTCTACACCTGCTTGAACCTCCTGAACCAGCCGGGCGTGAACATCGCGACGGTGGAAGACCCGGCTGAAATCAACCTGCCCGGCGTCAACCAAGTCAACGTGAATGACCGCGCCGGCATGACCTTCGCCGTCGCGCTCAAGGCCTTCTTGCGGCAGGACCCGGACATCATTATGGTCGGCGAAATTCGCGACCTTGAAACCGCCGACATCGCCATCAAGGCCGCACAGACCGGCCACCTCGTGATGTCGACCCTGCACACCAACGACGCGCCTTCGACGCTGACGCGGTTGATGAACATGGGTGTGGCGCCGTTCAACATTGCTGCCAGCGTGCTCTTGATCACAGCGCAGCGGCTGGCCAGGCGTTTGTGTGAGAACTGCAAGACACCTGCCGAATTTCCACGGGAGGCCCTGCTCAAGGCGGGCTTCTTGGCAACCGATCTAGACGGTAGCTGGAAGCCTTACCGCGCGGTCGGCTGTTCAGCCTGCAATAACGGTTACAAAGGCCGGGTCGGTCTCTACCAGGTGATGCCGATCACCGAGGCGATCCAGCGCATCATCCTGTCTGAAGGTTCGGCGCTGGACATCGCCAAACAAGCGCAAATCGAAGGCGTGCGTGACCTGCGCCAGTCCGGGCTCATCAAGGTCCGGGCCGGCATGACCAGTCTTGAAGAAGTGATCACGGTGACCAACGAGTAGTGGTGCCTGGCTTTACCAGGCGACAGCGCAATCCATCGGCCACAGCCGGAGACCCCATGGCAACAGCATCAGCAGCGGCCAGTGCAGCAAAAAGCGTCAAGGACTTGATCTTCGAGTGGGAAGGCAAGGACAAGAACGGCAAGATCATTCGTGGCGAAATGCGCGCGGGCGGCGAGGCCATGGTCAACGCCAGCCTGCGTCGCCAAGGCATCCTGGTGAGCAAGGTGAAGAAGCGCCGCATGAGTGGCGGCCGCTCGATCAAGCAAAAGGACATCGCCATCTTCACGCGCCAGCTCGCGACGATGATGAAAGCCGGTGTGCCGCTTTTGCAGTCCTTCGACATCGTGGCGCGCGGCAGCACCAACCCGCGTATGACCAAGCTGCTCAATGACATCCGTGGTGACGTAGAAACCGGCACCAGCCTGTCTTCGGCGTTTCGCAAGCACCCGCTTCACTTTGACGCCCTGTACTGCAACCTGGTTGAAGCGGGTGAGGCCGGCGGCATTTTGGAAGCGCTGCTCGACCGCCTGGCGATGTACCAGGAAAAGACGCTGGCCATCAAGCAGAAGATCAAGTCGGCGTTGATGTACCCAATCGCGGTGATCGTGGTGGCGTTCATCGTGCTGACGGTGATCATGATCTTTGTGATCCCCGCTTTTGAGGACGTCTTCAAGTCCTTCGGTGGCGAGCTCCCGGCACCGACGCTGATGGTCATCGCCATGTCCAAGTTCTTTGTGGCGTGGTGGTGGGCCATCTTTGGGCTGATCTTTGGTGGCGGCTACTTCTTCTTCGAGACCTGGAAACGTTCCGAGAAGATGCAGATATTCATGGACCGTTTGCTCTTGAAGTTGCCCGTCTTCGGCGACCTCATCAACAAGTCCGTCATCGCGCGCTGGACACGCACGCTGTCGACGATGTTTGCGGCGGGTGTGCCCTTGGTCGAAGCGCTCGATTCGGTAGGCGGTGCCTCGGGCAACATGGTCTACCAGATCGCCACCGAGCAGATTCAGAAGGACGTCTCCACCGGCTCGGCGCTGACGACGTCGATGACCGCCGCCGGCGTCTTCCCGACCATGGTCTTGCAGATGACGGCCATCGGCGAAGAGTCGGGCTCACTCGACCACATGCTGGCCAAGGCGGCAGAGTTCTACGAGAACGAAGTTGATGAGATGGTCAAGGGGCTGGCCAGCCTGATGGAGCCCTTCATCATCGTCGTGCTCGGCGTGCTCATTGGCGGCATCGTGATCGCGATGTACCTGCCCATCTTCAAGCTCGGCGCGGTGATTTGACCAGCCAGTCTTTGGAGCTGTTGCTCACGCCCTGGATTCTGGCGTTGTTGGGGCTGCTCGTGGGCAGCTTCCTCAACGTCGTGGTGCACCGCCTGCCCTTGATGCTTGAGCGCCAATGGTGGGGTGACGTTGCTGGGCAACTCGGTGACACCGCCTCCCATCAACGCGTGTTCGCGGCTGCGGCACCCACTGCATTGGCGCAAACGAGCCAGGCGCTGGAGACCGCGCTGGCTGCACTTCCCGCGCTGGGTCTGGCGCAGCCTCCGTCACGCTGCCCGGCCTGCGCGCACCGCATCCGCTGGTACGAAAACATTCCACTCGTGAGCTGGCTGTTGCTGCGCCGTCGCTGTTCGGCCTGCCGCGCACCCATCGCCTGGCGTTACCCCTTCATCGAGCTGCTGACGGCCGCGCTCTTTGGCCTCATCGGCTGGCGCCTTGGCGCCGTGCCCTTGGCTTTGATGTGGTGCGCCGTGGCTGCTGTGCTGATTGCGTTGGCGGCGATCGA
>JANMMH010000040.1:0-4833 GCA_031373055.1 Rubrivivax sp.
GCCGGCGTTGATGAGGTCGTAGTCCTCTTCGCCTGCAGGTGGCGTCGGGCCGATGCCGATGACGCCGTTTTCGCTGTGCAAGAGCACTTCACGCTCGCGCTCGATGTGGTTGGCCACCAGCGTGGGCAGGCCGATGCCGAGGTTGACCACCGCGCCGGGCGGGATGTCTTGGGCGACGCGGCGGGCCATCTCATCACGGCTCCAGCGCTTCATGCCTTCGCCTCTTTTTCGACGTTCTGTTTGAAGCCACCTGCAGCCGTGGCCTCACGCACTACTGCCACCACGCGCTGCACAAAAATGCCCGGCGTGATGATGTGCTCGGGGTCGAGCGCACCGAGTGCCACCACCTCGTGCACCGACGCCACCGTGATGCGCGCCGCCATCGCCATCGACGGCCCGAAGTTGCGCGCCGTCTTGCGGTACACCAGATTGCCCCAGCGGTCGCCACGCTCGGCCTTGATCAGCGCGTAGTCGGCGTGCAGAGGGTACTCCAGCACCTGCATGCGCCCGCCGATCTCACGCACCTCTTTGCCCTTGGCCAGCTCGGTACCAAAACCGGTGGGCGTGAAGAACGCACCGATGCCCGCACCCGCCGCGCGAATGCGCTCCGACAAATTGCCTTGCGGCACGAGTTCCAGTTCGACCTTGCCCGCGCGGTAGAGCCGGTCAAAGTGCCAGCTGTCGGCCTGGCGCGGGAAGCTGCAAATGATCTTCTTCACGCGGCCCGCCGCCAGCAATGCAGCGATGCCACGCTCGCCATTGCCCGCGTTGTTGTTGATGATGGTCAGGCCGCTGGCACCCTGCGCCACCAGCGCGTCGACCAACGCGTCGGGGATGCCGGCCGTGCCGAAGCCGCCGATCATCACGGTGGCGCCGTCGGGCACGTCGGCCAGCGCAGCTTGGGGGGATTCGACGATCTTGTTCATAGGCTGGGAAGGTTTGCGCCATTGGAACATCCAGCACGATTAAGCTCGCCCGTCATCCCACCGCAGAGTCCCATCATGCGCACCCAAGTCGCCATCATCGGCGCCGGCCCCTCGGGCCTGCTGCTCGGCCAGTTGCTGGCACGCGCTGGCGTTGACGCACTCATCGTCGAGCGCCAAAGTGCTGAGCATGTGCTGTCGCGCATCCGCGCCGGCATCCTGGAGCAGACCACTGTCGACACCCTGCACGCTGCCGGTGTGGGTGAGCGCCTGGCCCGCGAGAGCATCGTGCACGGCGGCATCAACATCGTCTTCGACAACACGCACCACCACATCGACGTGCGAAAACTCACCGGCGCGGTGGTCACGGCTTACGGTCAAACGGAGGTGACACGCGACTTGATGGAGGCGCGCGCTGCCGCCGGCCTGACGACGTTCTATGAATCGTCAGAGGTACATCTCGAAGGCTTAAGCGACAGCCGCGCCGTCGTGCACTTTCAGCATCAAGGCCAGGCACTCCGCATCGAGTGCGACTTTGTGGCCGGCTGCGATGGCTTTCACGGCGTCGCCCGGCGCAGCATCCCCAAAGACCGCTTACGCGAGTTCGAGCGCGCCTACCCATTCGGCTGGCTGGGCGTGCTGGCCGACGTGCCGCCGGTGTCGCCGCACGCCGTGACCTACGCCCACCATGAACGCGGCTTTGCGCTGTGCTCGATGCGCAGCCTGACACGCAGCCGCTACTACGTGCAATGCCCCATGAGCGACCGCGTCGAAGACTGGAGCGATGCGCGCTTCTGGGACGAGCTGGCGCTGCGGCTGGACCCGCAAACGGCGGCCGATCTCATCACCGGGCCAGCGATCGAAAAGAGCATCGCGCCGCTGCGCAGTTACGTCGCCGAGCCCATGCGCTGGGGGCGCATCTTCCTCGCCGGCGACGCCGCGCACATCGTGCCGCCCACGGGGGCGAAAGGGCTGAACCTGGCGGTCAGTGACGTTAGATTGTTAGCAGAGGCTTTGATCGAGCTTTACGTTGAGAACTCCAGCGCGGGCATCGACCACTATTCCGAGCGCGCACTGCGCCGCGTCTGGAAGGTTGAGCGCTTCTCGTGGTGGGCGACCTCGCTGTTGCACACCTTCCCCGATACCGACGAGTTTGGCCAGCGCATGCAGCACGCCGAACTCGACACGCTGACGAGCCTGGAGAGTGCCTCGCGAAGTTTTGCTGAGCATTACGCGGGCTTGGCGTTTTGAAGTCCCGCCGCGTTGCCTGCGGGTGAACCCCAGCCCGCGAATGGGGGGGTCTGGGCATCGCGTCGCCAAGCACAGGAGTAGGCTTTTCCTCCCCCCAAGGTCCCGCCGTGGACCGTTCAACAAACTGGAGAATTGGATGCGAAAGCTCAAGCTTGCCATCGTGGCGTTGGCCTTCACGGCGTTCAACGCCGTGGCCGCGCCGCCGGCGTATTTTGTGGATCAAACCAAGTTGCCGTTCATCTCGATGGCCGGTCTGCCGGCCCAGCAACTCTGGGGCGTACACAACGGCGCCGGCTATCAAATCGAAGTGCCGAACAACTGGAACGGCAAGCTCGTGTTGTGGGCGCATGGCTACGCCGGTGAAGGCCTTGAGTTGAAGGTCGACAAGCACCCGCTGCGCCAGTTCCTCATCGCCAGTGGCTACGCCTGGGCGGCGTCGAGCTACAGCAAGAATTCCTACGACCCGGCGCAAGGCGCCAAGGACACGCATGCGTTGACGCAGTTCTTCAACGGCCGCTTCGGCCGGCCCACACGCACCTACATCACGGGGGCGTCGATGGGCGGGCATGTCACCGGCGCCATGGCCGAGCAGTGGCCGGCGTCGTACGACGGCGCGATGCCGATCTGCGGCGTGCTCGGCGACTACACGCTGTTCGACTACTTCCTCGACTTCAACGTCGCGGCGCAAACGCTGTCGGGGCAGAACAAAACCTACCCCTATGCGGCCGACTACCTGAGCACCACCGTGCCAGCGACCAAAGCCGGCCTGGGCCCGGCCTTCCCCTTTGCGTTGAACGCGAACGGCACGAACTTCAAGTCACTGGTGCAGTTGCGCTCGGGCGGCGTGCGGCCGCTGTTTGATCAGGGCTGGCTGTACTGGAACGCCGTGGCTGGTGACTTCCTTTTCGGCCTCGGCGTGGGCGACGGTACCTTGGCTCGCCAGCCGGGTTCAGCACCGCAGAACGCGGATGTGGTCTACCAGTTCGACACCAACGCCGCGCAAAGCGGCGCCGAGACGGTATTCAACGGCCTCGTGCAGCGGGTGACCGCCGATCCTCAGGCGCGCCGACGCAACGGCATGGCCAACGTCACCCCCACCACGGGCGACCTGCGCATTCCCATGCTGACCCTGCACACCTTGGGCGACCTCTTCGTGCCCTTCCACATGGAGCAGGAGTACGCGCGCCGCGTCGCCGCCAAAGGCAACGCTAGCCGCCTGGTGCAGCGCGCCACGCGCGATGTGGGCCATTGCACCTTCACGCCGACCGAGCTGGTCACGACTTTTGTCGACCTGGTGAAGTGGGTCGAGGCTGGCGTCAAGCCTGCGGGGGACGATGTGCTGAATGCCGCAGCGGTGGCCGACCCGAACTTCGGCTGCACCTACACCGACAAGCTCACACCGCGCCTGTGGGATCAGGTGCCGGCGCTGGCCTTCCTCAAGCCTGCCGCTTGCCCGGCACCTTGAACGCAGCCACTTTCTGACCAAGCCACGGGCCCGCGAGGGCCTGTTTTTTTGCCCGCGCCCAGGTGACCCATGCTGTGGCTCTTGAAACGGCCCGTCGCTGAACGCGCCACGTCACGCCTGGCGGACCATGACCTAAAGTCACGCCCGCCCTGCCGACCCTTGGAGCCCTGCATGACCGACACCCCCGCCTCGCTGCCAAGCACACCTGCCTCCTTGCTGCCCATCGTGCTGCAGGCCATGAGCCGCGCGCCCGACGCACGCATGCGCGAGGTGGTAGGCGGGCTGGTGAGCCACTTGCATCACTTCGTCATCGAAACGCAACTCACCGAGCGCGAGTTTGAATTCGCGCTGGACTTCATCAACCGCATTGGCCAGGCCAGCCACGCCAAGCACAACGAGGCCGTGCTGGTGGCCGACGTGCTGGGCGTGTCGGCGCTGGTGGCGCTGCAGGCCAACGCCGACGCGCATGGCGTGTCCGACGCCGCGCTGCTGGGGCCCTTCTGGCGCGCGGGTGCCGCCTTCATACCCGCGGGTGCATCCATCGCGCAAGCCGGCACACCCGGCGCGGTGCTTGAAGTGCGTGGCCAGCTGCGTGACGTGGCCGGCCAGCCTGTGGCCGGCGCCACGCTCGACGTCTGGCAAGCCTCGCCCACAGGCATGTACGAAAACCAGGACCCCGAGCAGCCCGAGATGAACTTGCGCGGGCGCTTTCTCAGCGACGACGCGGGCGAATTCTTCTTCCGCTCGGTGCGCCCAGCCGGCTACCCCGTTCCAACCCACGGACCGGGCGGGCAGCTGCTGGCCGCACAGTTGCGCCACCCCTATCGCCCCGCACACTTGCACTTCATGATCTCCAAACCCGGCTTCAAAGTGCTCATCACGCAGGTCTACCCGCGCGACGCTGAAACCCTGTACAGCGACCCCACCTTCGGCGTCACGCAACGCCTGGTCACCGACTTTCACAGCGTGCAGCGTGACGGCGTGGAGGTCATGACGCTGAACCACAACTTCACGCTGCTGGCCGGCGAAATGGTGCTGCCTGCGCCGCCGATTACTTAGAGCCTATCCGTAAATAATGTTGACCGTCAGCCTGACCTTGCGGAACGCGATGATCGCGGCGGCGATGTGATTGAGCGCCATGAAGCTGCGCTCGAGCTTCTCGTATCGCACGAGCAGCTTGCGGAATCGGTTAAA
>JANMMH010000081.1:0-5431 GCA_031373055.1 Rubrivivax sp.
GAGTTGGTCATGGCCGTCACCTTCACGCCGCGCGCGCGCAGGCCACTGAACAGCTCCATGCCGGTCTTGCCAGGCACCAGGTAGGGCGACGAGATGAGCACTTCCTTTTGTGCCTTACGCAGCGCTTCGAAGAGGTTGAAGGTGACGCTCGTTTTCGCGACCTCGCCGCCGGCTTCACCATCGAAGGGCTTGTCGGGATGATCGGCAAACGCGAAGGCGTCGGCCCATATCAGGCCCAAGCGTCCGCGATCGAGGTCCTCGGCAAGCGGCCCGTAGCCCAGGATGTCACTGGTGGGCAAGGGTCCCGGCGGCGGGGTCTTCGTGGGCCCGGTCCATTCCTCGAACTTGCGCCGCAGCTCGGCGGCGGGTGTGGCTGACGTTGCGACCGCCTGGATCGGGAAGACGGCGTCAGCATTCCAGTAGCGGTCGAACGAGCCCTGCAAAGGCTCGACGAGCCAACCGACAACGAAGGCGTCGACATCGATGAAATTCAGGCCCATGTCGTTGCGCAGAAAGTACTCGTTCGCGACATTGCGCCCGCCGATGACAGCCATCGCGCCGTCGGCCACGAAGAGCTTGTTGTGCATGCGGTGGTTCAGCCGTTTGATGTCGCCCAAGGAGACCGCGAATCGCGTCAACTGGCCGCTGTCACGTGCGCAACAAAACGGGTTGAACAAGCGCACCTCAACGTTCGGGTGTGCCGCCAAAGCGAGGAACAACTCGTCCTCACCGCTGGTGTAGAAATCGTCGATGAGCAAGCGGACGCGCACACCCCGAACGGCAGCGTCGCGCAGTGCACGCAGCAACCAGCGGCCGCTCTCGTCATTGTGCAGGTGGTAGTACTGCACATCGAGCGAGACCTGAGCGCGCCTGGCCAGTTCGACGCGGGTGTCGAGCGAAAAGCTGCCCAGTGGCATCAGCCGAAAGCCCGATTGCTCCGGAGCGGGCCGGTACTCGGCGGCGATGCGGCCCAGAGCTGTTCCCGTGGACAGCGGTATCGCTTCGCTGGGTACGGGCGGCTGGACGACCTGGGGCAGCGTGCTGCAAGCACCCAAGGCACCCAATGTGAGTACCGCAAACGCCCAGGTCAAACCGCGGCGCCACCGTGTACCCAGCACCGCGAGGCCGTTTGCAGAATCGGGGTGCGGCGAGTGATAGAAGTGCATGGTCAGTCCGATTCCGTTGTAGCTCAAGACCATCAAGCCGTAAAACGACGTGAGGTTTCAGGTAAGGGCCAATGATGGCGCAAGCATCCTCACAACCCATGACAATACGGATCGCTTTCTGACTTTGACGGAGAACTGCATGTCCTTATTACGGCGCGTCACCCTGGTTTGGATCAGCGTCCTGTTGTCGCCAGTCGCCTTGGCCGCATTGGACGTCGGCGAAAGGGCGCCAGAGTTTTCCACCGTCGCTGCGCGCGCTGGCAAGCAGTTCCAGTTTTCGCTGAATGCAGCGCTGGCCAGGGGGCCCGTCGTGCTGTACTTCTTTCCGGCGGCCTTTTCGGCAGGCTGCTCCATCGAAGCCCATAGTTTTGCTGAGGCCATCACCGAATTCGAATCCTTGGGGGCAACGGTGGTGGGCGTCTCACGCGACGACATTGACGTGTTGTCGCGTTTCTCGATGCACGCTTGCAACGGCAAGTTTGCCGTGGCGTCCGATGAGACGCTGGCGATCGCCAAGTCATTCGACGCCGTAATGCAGAGCCGCCCCGACTACGCCAACCGCGTTTCGTACGTCATCGCGCCGACCGGCAAAGTTGTTTACAGCTACCTCAGCCTGGACCCAAACCGGCACGTGGCCAACACCTTGGCGGCGCTGCGCGGCTGGCGCGCGCAACCCAAGTAGCGTCGGCGCCTCAGAAAAAAGTTGTTGTGCGTGTCGGCCAGTCGCGCCAACCCAACGTTATGCGGCTCAGATTCGACCTCGGTCCTGCGCTTGGTAGTGTTGCCATGAGTAGTCCGCCTAGAATCGACGCCCTAGGCCTAGATTGATTCGGCGCGAGGGCGCCGAGCCGTGAATCCGACCACACTGGGTCGGCGGTTCGGGCGGTTGGATCTTTCGTCCCAGTGCAAGTCCCCTCAACCATTCAGGAGAACTCCATGACCATGAAGACCGTTCTGTCCATCGTTGCCGCTGCCGCCGTTGCGCTGCTGTCCACCCAATCCTTCGCCCAAGACAAGACCCGCGCCGAAGTCAAGGCCGAGACCAAAGAAGCTGTCAAGAAGAAGGAATTGCCCGCTGGCGAAGGCGCCCCGGCCGCTCCGGCTGCCAAGGTCGCCAAGGATGGCAAGGCCAAGGACGAGCGCGCTGCGGTGAAGGCAGACGCCGCTGCCGCCAACAAGAAGCACCAGATGCCCGCCGGTGACGGCACTGCGGCCGCTCCCGCACCCAAGGTTGCCAAGGACGCCAAGTCCGCCGAAGCCCGTGCTGAAGTGAAGGCCGACGCTGTCAAGGCCAACAAGAAGCACGAGATGCCCGCTGGCGAAGGCGCGCCGGCCGCTCCCAAGAAGTAAGCATTGTTCTGCGCGCGGCCGCTTCGCGGCTGCGATGCCAGGGCGACCCACCGTCAACGGTGCGTCGCCTTTTTTTATGGCGCGCGCAAGCGGCGGCGCCCAGAAAGAACAAAGGGTTGACGGCCTGTGAGCCATCAACCCTGTCCAAAACGCTGGTGCCGGTGAGAAGAGTCGAACTCCCGACCTTCGCATTACGAATGCGCTGCTCTACCAACTGAGCTACACCGGCGTGTAAGCGCGAGATTATAGCGGGGCACGTTGCTGCGACCCGGCCCTGAGCATGCCGAAATCCGGTAACTCAGGTGTAGGTCATCCAGTCGGCGCTATCCACGTCGACCAAATGCGGCAGGTGGTTGAAGCTGTGCAGCGTATGGCGCTTGGGCGTGAAGGCGAATTCAGTCAGGGCGCTATTGCGCAGCCGCAGGTTGAGCTCGATCATGCTCGCACCCGGCGCGCGCAAAACATGCGCCACCGCCGTGGAAATCGGGCCGCCGCTAGAGACCAAGAGCACGTCGCCAACATGTTGCTGGCGAACATGGTCAAGTGCCGCCACGATGCCGGCGCGGAAGTCGACGAAGCTGGGCATGCCCGTTGGCGCGAGTTCACCGTCTGCCCAACCCTGCAGCCCTTGACGCAACAACCTGAAGTGGTGGCGGTAGGTCTCAGGTGTGCGCGCAGCCTGCAGCGGGCCCGGGTGCACGGCGCGAATCACGGCTTCGCTGTCGTACTCGTTCAGCGCCGGCCAGACCGATGGCTCGGGCATGTCGCCCAGACCCTGCTTGATGGCGTCGAGTGACTGCGCATGGCGCTTGAGCGAACCGCGTAGCACGGCGTCGAAGCGTTGGCCGCGCGCGGCAAAGTAGGCGCCAAGGCGTTGGCACTGGCGCGCGCCGAGCTCGCTGAGTTGGTCGTAGTCGGCCGCACCAAACGAGGCCTGACCATGGCGCACGAGGGTCAGGGTCCCCATCAGCTTGAGCGTCTTTGTATCGACAGCGCGGGCATGAGGGTGTCGCTCATTGGCCCCCGGCCAGCGCGTGCGTGACCACCTCACGCACGTCGGCGCTGAGCTCGGCTTTGGCCGCCACACGCTCAATCGCCGCACGCGACAAGCTGCGGTAGGGCTCGGCAAGAATGCGCCAGCGGTCCATCGCGCGGGCCATGCGTGCAGCGACTCGGGCATTGCTGGCGTCCAGGTGCAGCACCATGTCGGCCCATAGCGCGTAGCCCGCGCCGTCGCTGCGATGAAAGGCTGCGGGGTTGCCGCTGAAGAGCGTGCTGAGAACGCTGCGCGCACGGTTCGGGTTCTTCAAAGAAAAGGCCGGGTGCTTGAGCAGGCCAAGCGCGCACGCGAACACCGTGCCGGCGCGCTCGCCCAGCGGCTCAACCGCGCCGGCCTGCATGGCGAACCACTTGTCGACCACCAGCGGATCGTCTTTGAAAATCTCCAGCATGCGCTCCAGCGCAGGGCCCGCCAACGCCGCCTGTGAGTTCACCAGCGCGTTAAGCGCACCCTGGCGGTCGCTCATGTTGCCGGCATCCTTGAAGCGCTGATAGGCGCGACCGGGCCAGACGCCGTCGCCCGTCTGCGCCGCGCGCAGACACAGCATGGCCAGCGCGCGATTGGCCAGCGCACGATTGCCCGCCTGCGCCGGTGTGGCGGCATAGGCGTCGCTGACCTGGTGCTGCTCATAGGCCCACTGCCAATCAGCCTCCAGCGCCGAGGCTTGCTGGTAGCGAAAGCGCTCGCGCACGAGGTGAATGCGCTGTGGGTCGATGTCCTGCTGCAACTGCTCGGCGATGTACTTTTCACTGGGCAACTGCAGCACTTCGTTCTTGAAGGCCGGGTCGAGATCGGGGTGGCGCAAGACGCGGCGCATGGCCTCGATGAAACCGTCGTCCAGCGTCTGCGTTCCCGGCGCGTTGACGGCTTCGACGATGCGGCGCGTAGCGAGCTTTTGCGCGGCCTCCCAGCGGTTAAACGGGTCGCTGTCGTGCGTCAACAGCAGCAAATGTTCGGCGTCCGACAGCCCGTCGTCCAGCACGATGGGCGCCGAGAATCCGCGGGCCAGGGAGTGCACGGGCTTGGCGGTGATGCCTTCGAAGACAAACGACTGCGTGGCCTCTTCGAGCACCAACAGTTGCGGCGCCATCAGTTCGTTGCCGTCAGTGCCGATCAGGGCGGTGAGGAGCGGGATGACGAAGGGCGCCTTCTGTGCCTGCCCGGGTGTTGGCGGGCAGCTCTGCGTGAGATGCAGTGTGTAGCGAGCCGACGCTTCGTCGTAGTCGCCACGCGCGCTCACACGCGGCGTACCCGACTGCGCGTACCAGCGCTTGAAGGCCTCCAGCCTGGTGCTCAAGGCGCTGTCGGGGTTGGCGTCGGCGATGGCCTGCGCAAAGTCGTCGCAGGTGACGGCCTGGCCGTCGTGCCGCTTGAAGTACAGCGTCATGCCGCGCTCAAAACCGGGCCGGCCCACCAGGGTCTGCATCATGCGCACGACTTCGGCGCCCTTTTCGTAGACGGTGGCGGTGTAGAAGTTGTCGATCGCCGCGTACTGGTCCGGCCGCACCGGGTGCGCCATCGGGCCGGCGTCTTCGGGGAACTGCGCGGCGCGCAGGCCCACCACGTCGTCGATGCGTTTGACCGCACGCGCGCTGGCCGTGTGGGCCATGTCCATCGAAAACTCCTGGTCGCGAAAGACCGTGAGGCCTTCTTTGAGCGAGAGCTGAAACCAGTCGCGACAAGTGATGCGATTGCCCGTCCAGTTGTGGAAGTACTCGTGCGCGATGACGCTCTCAATCCCGAAAAAGTCGCGATCGTTGGCCGTGGCCGGGCTGGCCAGCACAAACGAGGTGTTGAAGATGTTGATGGCGATGGCGCGGCGGCGGGTCAGCATATCGCCGCTGGTCCAGCGGGC
>JANMMH010000101.1:0-13428 GCA_031373055.1 Rubrivivax sp.
ATCGAGGTGGCGGATGCTCATGACGTGTGGGGCGCGTGGCCTGGGTGGTGACGCTGCGCATGATGCGCCAGTGGCGCGAGCGCTGCGGCGGGTCGCTGTGTTCCGCTCATGTCCCCCGGCCGGGGGTACCCGGCCTCCTCCTTTACTTCGCTCCACCGCTCTGCCAACGCCCTCGCCAGCCGGCACCATCGCCGGCAAGCGCGCATTTAGTGCGGGCCCGCCGCAGTGCTCGCGCCACTGGCGCATCATGCGCAGCCTCACCACCCCGCCCGCGCGCCACGTAAGCCATGAGCATCCGCCACCTTGATTCACTCTTCGACCCGGCCAGCGTCGCGGTCATCGGTGCCAGTGACAGGGTGGGCAGTGTCGGCGCCACGGTGTGGCGCAACCTGCGCGAGAGCGGCTTCAAGGGTCCACGCTGGGCCGTCAACCCCAAGCGGCGCGAGGTCGGCGGCGAGGCGGCATTTGCCGATATCGCGAGCCTGCCGCAAACGCCTGAGCTGGCGCTGGTATGCACGCCTGCGGCCACGGTGGCGGGCGTGATGGAGGCACTGGGTGAGCGCGGCACACACGCGGCCGTGGTGCTGAGCGCGGGGCTTGATGCCGCGCAAAGGCAGGCCATGCTCGACGCCGCGCGCAAGAAGCTGGTGCGCATCCTGGGCCCGAATTGCCTGGGCCTGCTGGCGCCGCACGCGAACTTGAACGCGAGCTTTGCGCACGCCGGCGCGATGCCTGGCGAGCTTGCGTTTGTCTCGCAGTCGGGCGCGGTGGTGACGGCCATGCTCGACTGGGCCAACGCGCGAGGTATCGGTTTTTCACAGCTCGTGTCGCTGGGTGAACATGCCGACGTGGACTTCGGCGACCTGCTCGACTGGCTCGCCAGCGATGCGCGCACGCGCGCCATCCTGCTCTACATCGAGTCCATCGACGGCGCGCGCGGCGCGGCGCGCAAGTTCATGTCGGCGGCGCGCGCGGCGGCGCGCAACAAGCCCGTGCTGGTGGTCAAGGCCGGGCGCTCGCCGCAGGGGCAGGCGGCGGCCACGTCACACACTGGCGCGCTGGCGGGGTCAGACCTGGTGTTTGACGCGGCCATTCGCCGCGCCGGCATGCTGCGCGTGGACACGCTGCAAGAGCTCTTTCTCGGCGCGGAGACGCTGGCGCACTTTCGCGGCCTGCGTGGCGGCTCTTCGGCCAACCCCCATGCCGGCGCGATGCAACGCTTAAGCATCATCACCAACGGCGGCGGTGCCGGCGTGCTGGCCACCGACGCCGCGGCACTGGCCGGCATCGAGCTCGCACCGCTGGGCGCCAAGACGTTGCGCACGCTGGACACCATGCTCCCGCGCCACTGGAGCCGCGCCAACCCGGTGGACATCATCGGCGACGCTCCGGTTGAACGTTATGTGGCCGCGCTGCAAGCGCTGCTGGCCGAGCCCGAGAGCGGCACCGTGCTCTTCATGCACGCGCCCACGGCCATCGTGCCGAGTGCGCAGATCGCCGCCGCGCTGGTGCCGGTGCTCCAGGCCGCACCTGGGCGCGTGCTGAGTTCGTGGCTGGGTGAGCGCTCGGTGCTGGAAGCCCGGCAGATGTTTCGCGCCGCCGGCATTCCGGGCTACGACACACCCGAAGAAGCGGTGCGCGCCTTTTCGCAGCTGGTGACCTACCGGCGCAATCAAGAGCTCTTGATGGAAGCACCGCCAGCACGTGCGCCCGGTGCGGCCGATCCGTCGGTGCCTGGTGACGTGGCTGCCGTGCAGGCCATCGTCGCGCTGGCCTTGGCCGAAGGCCGCGAGTGGCTGAACGAGGCCGAGGCCAAAGACATGCTGGCCGCCGTGGGCGTGCTTGTGACGCCCGTGCGCGTGGTGCGGCCTACGGCGCTGGCGGCGCTGCAAGCGGCGAACGAGATCGGCTATCCCGTGGTGCTGAAGATCGTCTCCAAGCAGGTCACGCACAAGAGCGACGTCGGCGGTGTGGCCTTGAACCTGGAAGACGAAAACGCCGTACGCAGCGCCGTGCGCGCCATGAAGCGCCGCTTCAAACGCCTGCGCCCCGAAGCGCAACTCAGTGGCTTCACCGTACAGGCCATGGTGCGCCGGCCGCAGGCGCGTGAGCTCATCGTCGGCGCGAGTGTCGACCCGCTCTTCGGCCCGGTCTTGATGTTCGGCCAGGGCGGCACCTCGGTCGAAGTGGTGGCCGACCGCGCGCTCGCTCTGCCGCCACTGAACGAGCCCTTGGCGCGCGCCTTGATCGAGCGCACGCGCGTGGCCAAATTGCTGGCGGGTTGGCGCGACGTGCCTGCCGCCGACCTGGGCGCCGTGGTCTCGGTGCTCACAAGCATCTCGACGATGCTGGCGGTGGAGCCGCGCATCGCCGAGATCGACATCAACCCGCTGCTAGCCGACGCGCAGGGCGTGCTGGCACTCGACGCCCGTGTGCGTGTGAGCGCGGCCGCACCTTCGGGCGCGGCGCACTTCGCCATCCGGCCCTACCCAAGCGAGCTGATCGAGACCTTCGAGTGGCGCGGCAAGCCGGTCACACTGCGCCCGATCCGGCCCGACGACGAAGCGCGCCACCTCGCATTTCTCGAAGCCATCGACCCGGCCGACATTCGGCTGCGCATCTTCTACAGCCGGCGCAGCATCGAGCGCGCCGAGCTCGCGCGGCTGACGCAAATCGACTACGAACGCGAGATGGCCTTCATCACCACGGAGTTCGACGCCCATGGCGAAGAACGAACCTTGGCGGTGGTGCGTGCGGTATGCGACCCCGACAACTTTGACGCCGAGTTCGGCGTCCTGGTGCGCTCGGATCTCAAAGGCGCGGGCCTGGGTGGGCGCTTGATGCGCAAGATGATTGCCTACCTACGCGACCACGGCACGCGCCGCTTGGTGGCCACCGTGCTGGCCGAAAACACCGGCATGCTGGCGATGGCGCGCCACCTCGGCTTTGCGGTTCAGCACACGCCCGACGATGGCTCGACGCTGAGCCTGCGGCTACCATTGACCCAAGTCGGTATTGACGACTCGCAAGCCGGCATGCCGGCGACGCCGTAGATTGGCAGCGGCCCCAGCCACGAACGCAAAGGACAGCAGCATGGACACCGTCACCCCCGTCTCTCCAATGACCCCCGAACCCGGCAGCCGCGAAGCCCTGGCGCAAAGCCTGCGCCACGTGCTCAGCGAGGCCGAGCACCTGCTCAAGAGCGCGCACAGCGCTGGCGGCGAACAGTTCAAGGCCGCACGCGAACGTTTCGAAGAGCAGCTGCGCAGCGCCAAGCTTGAGCTCAATGACCTTGAAACCGTGGCCATTGAAAACGCCAAGCGCGCCGCGCGCGCCACCGACGAGGCCGTGCACGAACATCCCTATGCGGCGATGGCCATTGCCGCCGGTATTGGCGCGCTCATCGGCATGTTGATTGCACGGCGCTAGCCGCAGCCCATGACGCCCGGACTGCTTAGTTCAGCACGCGAGGTGCTGGCTGTCTTGCTCGACATCGGCCAAACGCGCTTGCAGCTGGCCAGCACCGAGCTCGAACAGGAGCGTCTGTACCTCACTCGCGCGCTCATGCTTGCAGCGCTGGCCCTGTTCTTCTTCGGCGTTAGCAGCCTGATGGCCTCGCTGTGGCTGGTGGTGCTGTTTTGGGACACCCACCGGCTGGCCGCACTGGGCTTCGTGACCTGCGCCTATACGGCGGCCACGGTGGCCTGCGCCTGGAGTTGGCGCCACCAAGCGCGGCGCAAGCCGGCCCTGCTGGCCAATACCATCGCCGAGCTTCGCCGCGACGCCGACGCCTTGCGTCATGGCCTGAAGGACGGCAGCTGATGGCCAACCTGCGCGAGCAGCAACTGCACGCACGCCAGCAGGCACTGCAAGCGCGCATTGCCCTGCAGCGCCAGCAGCTCGAGCGGGCTGCGGCACCGCTGGCACGCGTGGCGGGCTGGGCCGACCGCGTGCTGGCCTGGCGGCGCTGGCTGCTGCCATCGTTTGTGCCCGTGCTGGTGCCCGCGCTGTGGCTGTGGCGGCGCTGGTGGCGCCGCGACTTGCGCTGAACGCCCCCACCCGTCGAGGCAGGCTACAGTGCGCGCGTTGTGCGCTAGCGCACGCCCGAGCAAGATGCTGCTGTGCCCTTGGCCCATATCGCCGTTCTCGACGACGAGCCCGACATCACGCTGCTGCTGGCCACGTACCTGCGCAGCCATGGTTTCCGCGTCAGTGAGCTGCATCGCGGCGCTGACTTGATGGCGCTGCTGGCGCACGACGCGCCGCAGCTGGTGCTGCTTGACCTGGGCCTGCCCGGCGAAGACGGCCTGGCCATCGCGCAGCGCTTGCGCGAGCTGCCGACGCTGGGCCTGGTCATCGTCAGCGGGCGCGGCGACGCGGTCGACAAGGTGGTGGGCCTGGAGATTGGCGCCGACGACTACATCACCAAACCATTTGACCTGCGCGAGCTGCTGGCGCGCGTGAAAGCGGTGCTGCGCCGCACGGCGGCGGCTGACGTCGGCGTGGTGGCGGCGCCTGCGGCCGCAAGTGAGCAACTCAGCTTCAGCGGCTTCAAGCTCAACATCGCTGCGCGCTGCCTGCACGACAGCGCCGGCAACGAGGTGGCACTGACCACGGGCGAATTTGAGTTGCTCGCCGTCTTCGCGCTGCACCCCGGGCGCGTGCTCTCGCGCGACTTCTTGCTGGAGCAGTCACGTGG
This sequence comes from Rubrivivax sp., assembly GCA_031373055.1. Taxonomy (GTDB): domain Bacteria; phylum Pseudomonadota; class Gammaproteobacteria; order Burkholderiales; family Burkholderiaceae_C; genus Rubrivivax. Next base: position 4,700 of record JANMMH010000101.1, read on the forward strand.
CCGCGACGCCGCGCCCTTTGACCGCACGGTCGACGTGCAAATCGGCCGCCTGCGCAAGAAGCTCGCCGACGACGCGCAGGAGCCCCAGCTCTTGAAATCGGTGCGCGGCGCGGGCTATATCTTGGCCGTGCCGGTGGTCAAAGCGCCCTTGCCGCGATGAGTGCACCTCTGGCCGCACAAAGCGCACACGAGCTTCCATGTCCATCCACCCCGCAACCTGAATCAGGAGACACCCCATGCTCAACCACGTCATGGTCGGCACCGACGACATCGAGCGATCCAAGCGCTTCTACGACGCCGTGCTTGGCGTTCTTGGAGCCGGCGCCCCGCTACGAAACACGGCGAGTACCGGCCACGCAAGACTCTTCTACCGGCATGATGGAAGCACCTTCTGCATCACCGAGCCTATCAACGGCGAGAAGGCAAGTGCCGCCAATGGCGGCACCATCGGCTTCAAGTGCAACTCGCCAGAGCAGGTCCGGGAGTTTCACGCGACAGCCGTCGCCCATGGCGGTCAGTCCATCGAGGGTGAACCGGGTCTGCGCGTCGGAACCTTGGGGCCGCTGCACCTGGCCTACGTGAGGGATCCGGACGGCAACAAACTGTGCGCCATTCATCGGCCCACATAGGCTGGTCGCAGGCGCCACCTCACCCAACACGATGAGCGCCGCTCCCACCAACGAGCATGAGGTCTACCGGACCCTCTTCGAGGCCTACCCCGAAGGGGTGCTCTTGGTCGATGCGCAAGGCCGCGTGGTGCTGGCCAATACGGCGGTGACCAAGCTGCTGGGTTACGCGCCGCAGGCGCTGGTGGGGCAGTCGGTGGACACGCTGGTGCCGCTAGGCGTGGCGCCGCGCCATGCCGCTTACCGTCAGGGTTATGCACGTGCGCCGCGCTCGCGCCCCATGGGCACCGACCTGGAGCTGATGGCGCGCTGCGCCGACGGCAGCGAGGTCATGGTGGAGATCGCGCTGAGCCCCCTGCGTCAGCATGGCGCCGACTACGTGGTGGCCTCGGTGCGCAGCATTGGCGAGTACCCACGCGTCAAGCGTGCGCTGCAGCGCGCGCGCTACAACGAGTTCCTGGCCCAGCTCGGCCGTGAGGCCGTCGACGCCCTGGACGCTGACGAGCTTTTGCAGCGTGCGCCGGGCACCGCCGCGCAGGCGCTGAACGCCGATGCCGTGGCCGTGTTTCTGCTCACACCCAACCAGCTTGAGCTGCGCATCGAGACCAGCAGCGGCCTGTCCGAGGCCCTGGTGGCGCAGGCCACGCAGCCCAATCGCCCGGATACCACTATCGGTTCGGTGGTGGCGCAACGCGCGCCGTTGATCGTCAGCGACTTCGAGCTCGAGCACCGCGTTGAAGCCAGCGCCTGGCTGCGTGCGGCGGGGCTGCGTGCCGGCATGGCCGTGCCCATCAACGACCGCGGCCGCGTCATCGGCGTGCTGTGCGCGCTGTGCCGGCAGCCGCGCGCGTTCGAAGACACCGAGGTCGTCTTTCTCGAAGCTTTGTCGACACTGCTGTCAACCAGCCTGCAGCGCGCGCAGGCCGAAGTGCAAATGCGCCATGCGCAGCGCCTGGAGTCGGTGGGCCAGCTCACTGGCGGCATCGCCCATGACTTCAACAACCTGCTCACCGTGATTCAGGGCAACCTGCAAATGCTGGGTGACCAGGACGCCGTGCGCCACGACAGCTTGCTCGGGCAGCTGGTGGGCGCGGCCCAGCGTGCGGGCCAGCGCGGTGCCGATCTCACCGGCAAGCTGCTTGCCTTTTCGCGCCGCCAGGCGCTCGCGCCAGCGGCTGTGGACCCACGCGTCATGCTCGCGTCGATGGCCGAGATGCTGCGTCGTACGCTGGGTGAACAAGTGCGCGTGGTGCTGCGCCTTCCGGCCAGCTGCCCGCCTTGCCGCGCCGACGCGGTGCAGCTTGAATCGGCACTGCTCAACGTAGCGCTCAACGCGCGTGACGCCATGCCTGGCGGCGGCACGCTGACGCTGCGCTGCGGCAGTGGCCTGCCGCCTCACAAAGACGTCGAACTCGCCGCGCCGGACGAAGCCACACCGATGGACGCTGTGTGGTTCAGCGTGCAAGACGACGGCGCAGGCATGAGCCCTGGCGTGCGCGACCGCGCCTTCGAGCCCTTCTTCACGACCAAGGAAGCGGGCCGGGGCACGGGCTTGGGGCTGAGCACGGTGTACGGCTTCATCAAGCAGTCGCACGGCAGCGTTCACATCGACAGCAGCCCCGGTGCCGGCACCACGGTGACGATGGTTCTGCCCGCACTGCCGCCCAGCGCCGAAGCGGCCCAAGCCGTCGCCGTCGCCGTTGCGCGCCTGCCCAAAGGCCTGCGCGTGCTGTTGGTGGAAGACGATGACGATGTGCGCGGCGTGGCGCAAGCTTTCCTGCAAGGCCTGGGGCTGCACGTCACAGCCTGCGCCACAGCCGAGGAGGCGCTGGACTTGTTCACCAAGGGTGCGGCTTTTGATCTGCTCTTCAGCGACATCACGCTGGGCAGCGGCCTGGACGGCATCGCCCTTGCCCAACGTGTCGAGCAGCAGCGCCCAGGCCTGGCTGTGCTGCTGTGTTCGGGCTACTCACACTACCTGGCTGGCGGTGGCGGCGCACGAGACCAGCCGCTGCCCTGGGCCGTGCTGAAAAAGCCCTACACGCGCGAGCAGCTGGTGCGAGCGTTGACGAAGTGCCTGGCGCCGAGCGCTGGTGTTGGTGCTGGTGTTGGTGCTAGTGCGCCGGCGCCGGTTCCATCACGTCGCCGATAAAGGCGCGCAGGCGGTCCAGGCATGGAATGGCGATGTCGCGGCGGCCTTTTTGCTGGAAGCCGATGACGTCACGCTGCGCCAGGCGGCTGAGCGCGCGGCTCACGGTTTCCAGCGTCATGCCCAGGTAGTTACCGATCTCGGCGCGCGACATGTGCACCGTGATCTCGTCGGTGCGCAGGTCACGTGCGGCCAGCGACTCGGCCCAGTCGAGGATGAAGTTGGCCACGCGTGCGTCGGCCGGCAGCGTGCCCAGCGCGAGCAGCGAGCCGCATTCACGCGTGATCTGGCTGCTCATGGCGGCGTGCACCGTGCGCATCAGCGCGGGCGAGGTGGCGCAGGCTTCGATCAGCGTTTGGTAGCGCACCGACCAGACCTCGCCCGTGTCCAGCGCCACGGCGTCGCAGCGGTGCTGGCCGCTGTGGATGCCGTCAAAGCCCAGCCAGTCGCCCTTGAAGTGCAGGCCCACCACCTGGCCGCGGCCGTCGGCGGTGTAGTTCACGGTCTTGAACTGGCCGGCGTTGATGATGTGCAGCTGCAAGAAGCCGTCGCCGCCAAGGTAGATGCTGTCGCCGGCATGCACCACACGCCGCGTGAAAGGCACGCTGTGTTCCAGCAGCGCCAGGCCGTCGCGCCAAGACTGGCTAGCGGCGCTGCTGCGGTTGCGCGGCTGCGGCGCGGTGAAGGCGGGGGCTTGGCTTGCCGGGGCGGTGGTTTGCAGGGCGGTGTGCATGGTCGACTCCTAGTTGCTTGAGGGCAGGTGCTTGCTTGACAAGGCCTTCAGACTAAAGAGTGCGTGCAAGCACTTGATCTGCAACAAGTGCCGACTTGGTGTGGCTTGGTGAATGCTGTGTAAACAGCGCGTAAACGGCGCAGCGTTCGCCGCTGTAGCCTAACGGCCTGGCGTAGGGGGCCTAAGCCGGCTCTGTTTCACGCACCAGCAGCACAGGCACCAGGCTGCCGCGCACCACCAGTTCGGCGTCACTGCCCATCACCAGGTGGCTGAAGCCGCGGCGGCCGTGGGTGCCCATGACGATGAGGTCGCAGTGAAGTTCACGCGCCTGGTCCAGCACCACGTCGGCCACGCGGCCGTGCACGGTGTCGCGTAGCAAGACTTCAGCCTGCACGCCTTGGTCGGTGGCCAGCCGCTGCGCCTTGGCCAGCAGGTTCTTGCCGTAGTGGCGCATGCTGTCGCGCACCGGCTCCAGGGTGTAGGCCGACGTCACGTCGAGCTGGAGCGGGAATGCGTCGAGCACAAACAGCAGCTGCAAGCGCGCGCCCGGTGTGTGCGCGAGCTTGATGGCTTCATGCAAACCGCGCTGAGCGGTGGGGCTGCCGTCGATGGGGACGAGGATGTTCTTGTACATGGTGCAAGGCTCACTGCAAGGGCGCCCTGCGCGAGCGCGATGGTTACGGGGTCAGCTCGCTAGCCCAGCGTGAGCTGCGCCAGCCACAGCCCAAAGAGCAACCACACCAAGCCCGTCAACATCAACACGCCCAGGGCCAGGCGCAGCAGCGTCACGCGCACTAGACCGGCGTGATGGCTAACGGGCCATGTAAAGGGCGTGATGGCGTTCGGGCGCATGCCGGCAATCTAGACGCAGGCGCCGCATGCGGGCTTGATGCACATCATCGGCGCGCGCTGGCGTGCGGATGTGGCGATGCGGCGATGCGGCGACTCAGCGTGGCGGTGGCGCAAACACGGCGTCGTCAACGGGGCCGTTGACCACGAAGGTGTGCCAAAACACGACGTTGGATTTCACGCCGTTGTAGTACAGCGTGACCTTGCGAGACTGCAGCCAGTTCGGGTTGGTGAGCTGCACAAAGTCGTCGTAGTGGCGCTCGTGCCAGCCACGCGGCGTGGTGAAGCCCATGCTGCGGATGGCGTGGCTTTGCGGGTCCACGCCGAAGAGCGTGATGCCGCCATGGGGGTCGGTCAAACGCACCATGTAAAGCGCGTGGCCGGCCACCACGCCATCGGCCACACGTTCGGCCTTGAAGCCGGGCTTGAGCGCGTGGCGGATGATGCCGAAGCCGAAGTTGCTGGCCCAGAACGCATCGGCCTCAGCTTTGGGTGTGATGCCGCGTTCGGTCCACGTCGTTTGGCCGTCATAGCCCACCGTGAAGAGCTGCTTCTCGCCGGCTTTGGCGATGATGCGCACCTTGCCTTCGGCGCCATGCGACGCCTCGCGATCGGGGTCGAATACGCGCCACATCACGTAATGGTCGGCCACCGAGCGCGGCGCGGCGCCCGTGGGGCCCCAGAACTCCGCGCGGCCACTGAGCATCAAGGTGCGCGCGCGTGCCCAGTCGTCGCCACCTGCGGCTTGCGTGGCGCGTTGCAGGATGGTCGGGCCATCGGGGTTGTCGGCGGCCGTTGCCGCAAGCCCTACGCAGGCGCAGCAGGCGGCGGCGAAGCGGCGCAGCAGGGTGTTCATGGCTCGGGTGCGTATGGTTTCGAAGCAGATCGATTGAAGGCAGGCGGTGGTCATTCCCCAGCCTGGCCAAGGTAGGCGCGGATGGATCGTATGCGGCCGTCGCGGTCGAACGAGATCACATCGACAACGCGCAAATCAACCTGGCCATCGATGGTGATCGTGAGCTCGGCCGCCACCGTGTCGCCATCGGCGTAGATGCCCAGCGCCTCAATCGCAAGCGCGCCGGCGGCGCTGAAGTTTTTGGCCGTCTCGGCGACAGCAGCGGCTTTGCCGCGAACCGCAAAGTTCCAGTCGCGCAGCGTGACGTCGTCGGCAAACATGGCGCCAACTGCGGCGCCGTCCTTGCGCGCATTGGCGTCGAGGTAGGCCAGCAGGCGCCCGGTGTTGGTCAAGTGCGGCAAGTCCACGCTGGCTTTGAGCTGTCGAGGCATGCCGCCGAGCGGCTGGCGGAGAGAGCGGGATTCGAACCCGCGGGGGGCTGTTAACCCCCACACGCTTTCCAGGCGTGCGACTTAAACCGCTCATCCATCTCTCCGCGGCAGGGCGAGATTCTAGTGGCCACAGTCGCGGTGGCAGCTATGGCGCAGCCCACATGGGCCCGGCTTTGTCCTACATTCGCGGCGTGACCAATCAAGCTTCGCGCGAACCCTCTGCGCCGACGGCGTCGGCAGGGCGCCGCTGGCTGACGCGTCGCAGCGCTGCCAGCTTGGGGCTCGTATCCACGGCTGCGGCGGCGCTGCTGCTGACGCGCGAGGCCTGGCGGCCCATGCTGCAGCCCAACATCGCCTTGGACGACGGCGACGTCATGCTCATTGCCGACTTCGAGAACCTCAGCGGCGAAGAGCAATTCGACGCCTGCCTGGACGCGGCACTGACCGTTGCGCTGGCGCAGTCGCGGCAGCTCGACGTTCTGCCACGTCGGCGCGTGGCTGCGGCACTGGCGCGCATCGACAAGCCAGGCGATACCGTGGTCGACCTTGCGTTGGCCCGTGAGCTTGCCATGCACGAAGGCCTGCGCCTGATCGCTGCCGGTCGCATCGACCGGCGCGGTAGCGGCTATGGCCTGATGCTGCGCCTGGTCGAGCCTGCAAGCGGGCATGAGCTGTCGAGCCACACGGCGGCCGCGGCGGGCCCCGATCAGGTGCTGGAGGCCGTCGACGCCCTGGCATTGGGTCTGCGTCGGCGACTGGGTGAGGTGGCGCTGCCGCAGTCTGAGCCGAGACTTCCTCTGGCCCAGGTCAGCACCGCTTCCTTGCCGGCCCTCAAGCTCTATGCGCGCAGCCAGCGGCTCAGGCAAGCCGAAGAGAGGCGCGGCGATGAATGGCTGCGCCAGGCCTTGGTGCTGGATGAAGACTTCGCCCTGGCGATGTCGGCGCTGGCCTGGAGGCTGTATCAGCAAAGTGACCGCGCGAATCGCGCCGAAGGCGATCGACTTTTCGCACGCGCGCAGTCGCTACCGCAGCGCTTGACACTGCGCGAGCGGCTGTGGCTGGTGCCGCTGGCCGACGACGCGCGCGGCCGGCGGGAAGAAGCGGTGGCCGGGTACCGGGCCTTCCTGGCCCAGTACCCCAGGGACCGGGCGGCGTGGTTTCGGCTGGGTTGGACCTACATGGCGGCCTTGGGCAACTACGAGTCAGCCGCCGAGGTGTTTCGCCAGTTGACACAGATCGACCCCCGCAACGCTGGTGCCTTGATCAACCTGGCCACCTGCCAACAGGGCATGCGTCAGTACGAAGAGGCCATTGCCAGCTATCACCGCGCTTTTTCGCTGTCGCCGGACTTTCAAACGGCCATGTACGTCAATGCCGGTTACGGCGGCACCCTGGTGCGCTTGGGCCGATGGGACGATGCCCGCGATACGTTCGCGAAGATGCAAGCCATGCCCGACGCGCTGTCGCGTGCGCGCGGTCTGCGCTCGATGGCGTTCTTGCTGATGCACCAGGGGCGATATCACGAGGCGATCGCCAAGCTTGGTGAAGCCATCGAGATCAACGCCGCCAGTCACGAACCTGTGAGCCTGTTCCGTGACCATGTGATCCGCGCCGGCGCATGGCTTGCGCTCGGCGTCAGGCGCGAAGTCCAGCGCGAACTGACCACCGTCAACGCCATCATCGCGCAGCGTTCACTGGCCCCTGCGTGGCTGGTGAAGGTCGTCAAGCTGCGCGCCCGGCAGGGCGATATCGCCGAGGTGCGACGACTGGTGTCGCTGATGGAGGCAACGCTAGGTAACGCCGAGTCCGATGCGGGCATCGAGGACAGCCGCAGCAAGGCAGGCGGTTACCTCGACCTGGCGCGCAGCGAGCTTGAACTGCTTGGAGGCCATGCCACGCGGGCCATTGCGCACGCGAACGTCGCGGCGCAACGGCTGGACGTCAAGGCCGTGCTCGGCAGCTGGGCGCGCGCGCTGCAGCGCGCTGGCCGCCTGGAGGATGCCGCCACAAAGTACCAGCAGCTCATCGACAGCGCGCCCTTTGGCGACGAGGAGCAGGAGGAGGGTGCCATGGCCTTGGTGGCCCTGGCTTCCATCGGCGAGCAGTTGGGTCATCGAGCCCAGGCGCGCATGCTCTACGAGACGCTGGCGCAGCGCTGGCGCGATGGTGACGCCGACTTGCCGCTTTTGAAGAAGGCGCGGGCCCGATTGGCTGCGCTGTAAGGCTGCGGTCGCGGTGGCGCGTTGCGCACCGCTTTCGCGTCAAGGCGTGCGCATTCCTGCTGGCGCCTTCAGCCACTCCAGCAACACGTACTCCAGCGCCTTCGCGTGCGTGCATTCCAGCACCACCGGCGGGGCGCAGCCGGCTTCATAAGCTTCGCGCCAGCGCAAGGCGCAGACGCACCAGCGGTCGCCCGGTTTCAAGCCACGAAAACGCTGCTCGGGGCGCGGCGTGATGAGGTCGTTACCACGCTCCATTTGAAAGTTAAGAAACCCCACCGTCATCTTGGCGCAAATGACGTGACTGCCCTGGTCGTGCGCGTCGGTGTGGCAGCAGCCGTCGCGGTACCAGCCGGTGAGCGGGTCGAACGAGCAGGCCTGCAGCGGCGCGCCCAGCACGTTGAGTGCTGCGGTGCTCACTTGGCGGTGGCCCCAGGTATGCCGCCTTTGTTCAGCAACGTCATCGCGGTGCCGATCAGCCCCGCCACTTCGCCCATGTGGCCGGGCACGATCATGGTGTTGTTGGTCTTGGCCAGATGGGCGTAAGCCTCGATCGCCCTCTCGGCCACCTTCAACTGCACCGCCTGTTCACCACCGGGTTCGCGGATCGCTGCGGCGACTTTGCGGATGGCATCGGCCGTGGCGTCGGCCACGGTGATGATGGCCGTGGCTTCGCCTTGCGCCTTGTTGATCTCGGCCTGTTTCTCGCCTTCGCTGCGCGCGATCGAGGCTTCGCGCTGGCCCGTGGCGATGTTGATCTGCTCCTGGCGGCGGCCTTCCGACGCGGCGATAAGCGCGCGCTTCTCGCGCTCGGCGGTGATCTGCGCTTGCATGCTGCGCAAGATTTCGGCCGGTGGCGTCAGGTC
>JANMMH010000139.1:0-4371 GCA_031373055.1 Rubrivivax sp.
GGTGCACCGCATCGTCGCCGCCACCGACCCCGGCCACGCCGTCAACCCGCAGCAGATCGAGGCCCAGGTCGAGGGCAGTTTCGTCTACGGGCTAACGGCGGCGTTGTACGGTGAGTGCACGGTCAAAGACGGCCGCATCGAGCAAACCAACTTCGACACCTACCCGATGATGCGTATCCATGAGATGCCCAAGGTCGAGACCGTGCTCGTGCCCAGCGGCGGGTTCTGGGGCGGGGTGGGCGAGCCCACCATCGCCGTGGCTGCACCCGCCGTGCTCAACGCCATCTTTGCTGCCACGGGCAGGCGCATTCGGGACTTGCCGATCAAGGGCCAGAACTTGAAGCGGACGTGACGTCGTATGGTTTGGCGCGTTCGACGGCGTAGCGACTCTTGGCGTTCGGCAAGGGCCGCGTCGACATCGGGTGAGTTTGCGATGTCGGCCAAAAGTGGTCACGCGCGAAGGCGCTATTCGATCACCCGGTCGGCGCGCAGCAGTAGGGACTGAGGAATCGTGATGCCGAGCGCCTTGGCGGTCTTCAGGTTGATGACCAGCTCGAACTTCGTCAGCTGCTGGACGGGAAGGTTCGCGGGCTTCTCGCCCTTCAAAACTCTGGCTACGTAGGTCGCCGCGCCCTGGTATTGCTCGATGCCGTCCGCCGCGTAGCTCATGAGTCCGCCGGCATCCACGAATTGCGAGGTCGTATAGATTGCGGGCAGCCGGGCTTTCGCCGCGAGATTGGCGATGCGCGCCTGGTGGCTGATCATCAGACCGGTCCCGACGACCAGGAGAGCTTGCGCACCGCCCTTGCTTGCCGACTGGATTGCGCTTTCCAGGGCGTCTGCATTCCCAACATCCAGCGCCTGGACCCGCACGCCCAACGCGCGCGCGGCGGCCTCGGACGCCACCACGTGGCTCGTCGCGGACAGGCTGTCAGGATCCCAAAGTACGGCCATGCGCGTCGCCTTGGGTAGGATCTCCTTGAGTAGCCCCAGCCGTTTGCCAGCCAGATCCGCTCCCATGACCGTAAAGCCCGTGACGTTCCCGCCCGGCTGCGCAAGGCTCGCAACCAAACCGAGTCGGACCGGATCGTCATTGGCGCTCACCATGACGACGGGAATCGAGTTGGTAGTCAGCTTGGCTTGCAGCGTTGCACCCATGCCGACGGCGACGATGCAGTCCACTTCGAGGCGAACAAGCTCCGCCGCAATCTCCCGATAGCGCTCCGTTTCGCCTTTCCCGAATCGCCACTCGATCGTGACGTTCTGCCCCTCGACGTATCCGAGCTCGCGCAGGCCCACGCGAAATACCGCCTCGTTCGGCCCGCTCGCGCGAAGCGACGAGATGAATCCGATGCGCCAGACTTTGCCTTGTTGTTGGGCAAACGCAGCCAGCGGCGCGGCGCCAAGGGCAATGAGGACAAGTACTGCGTTACGCCTGTTCATCCGGCCCTCTTCGGTTGCTTCGATGATGCGTGAGCACCGGGATCGGAGGGCGCAATGCCCGGGTAACCCAAGTCGCGCGTCAGTCTATGCCTGAATGACGGATGTGGGCCGCGTGAAGAGACCTACCGCGCCCGCCCCAACAGCGGACGCCCGGTGACGAAAAGCCGGAGGTCCAGGTGCCTGGTCGCAGCTGGGGCATCCCGAAGTCGGCCCTGTGCTTCACAAGGTGGACCGCCCGCGCGCAGCCCAACGAGCACCGAATGGCGTTTTGGCCCTCACTAACGCGAGCCGAACATCATCTGCCGCGCCAGCCAGCCCTTGAGCGGGCCGCTGGCCTGAAGCGCGGCCAGCGCCGCACCTCGTGCCAACGCCACAAAAGGCGGCTGCCACGCAAAGCTGCGCGCCAGGAAGTCGGTGCTGGCAATGGTGCTCCAGCGGTCCAGGCCGCGCGCCCATTCGACGCCGGCGAGGGCCGTGTCCACATCGGCCGCAAATCGCAGCCGCTGCACCAGCTCCACCGCGTCGCGCAGCCCCAGGTTCAAGCCCTGGCCGGCGACAGGGTGCAGCGTTTGCGCGGCGTTGCCGATGCGCACGGTGCGGCCCTGCACGAGGCTGCGCTCGGCATTCAGGCCCAGCGGGAAGGCCTTCAGCGGCGACAGGCTCAAGAGGCGCCCGGCCGGCGCGGGCAGCAGGCTGTTCAAGAGCACCAGGCGGCGCGTGTCGTCCAAGTTACGCAGCGGGTCGTCATCACGTGCCACGCACCACACCAGCGCGGCACGCTGCGTACCTTCGGCGTTAGCTTGCAAGGGCAGCAGCGCCAGCGGCCCGGCGCGTGTGAAGCGCTCGATGGCCACGCCCTGGCCAGCGCCTTCACGCGTGACCGTGCCGACCCACGCCGTCTGCGCGTAGTCGTGCGTCAGGCTCTTGCGTGACTGCTCGGCGAAGACGCCGCCCTCGGCGATCACCGCCAGGTCAAAGGCCTCGTCGATGCCGGCGTCGACGCGCACGCCGCCCGCATGGTTGTGCAGGCCACTCACGGCCGTGCCGAAACTGGTGCGCAGCCGTGTCGGGTCGGCCTGAGCCAAAGCCAGCCAGCGCGATTGCAGGCTCTGCACCAGCGCGCCGTAGCTGAGCACAGCACCCAGGCGCGGGACGCCGAGCTCGGACGCGCGCAGCGTCACCTCACCGCCACGCCAGGCGGGGGCCACCTGCGACACATGCACTTCAAGAATCGCCTGCGCCGCAGCTTCGGGCCAGGCCTGCAAGCGTTGCAGCAGCTGCACGCTGCCCAGTGCTAGCGCCAGCGTTCGTGCATCACGCGCCAGGTCGTGGTCGAGGCTGCGCGCATCAAAGAGCGTGATGGTGGCGTGGGGCAAGCGTGCGGCGGCATGCAGCGCCAGCGCCAGCCCCACGGGCCCGGCACCCACCACCGCCAAACGCAACGCTGTCGAAGCCAACTCGCACCCCTCGGGCAGCACAGGCTGCGGCGTATTATTCCCCGCGCCCACCTTCACACCGGGCGACGGAGGACCGCGATCATGGCCTTGATGGACTTCATCAAAAAACAATTCATCGACATCCTGGAGTGGACCGAGAGCGGCGACGGCATGCTGGCCTGGCGCTACCCCATGGCCGACAACGAGATCCAGTACGGCGGCTCGCTCACCGTGCGCGAAAGCCAGCTCGCCATCTTCGTCAACGAAGGCAAGGTGGCCGACGTCTTCGGCCCCGGCATGCACAAGCTCACCACGCAAACGCTGCCCGTGCTGACCTACCTGAAGAACTGGGACAAGCTCTTCGAGAGCCCGTTCAAGAGCGACGTCTACTTTGTCAGCACACGTCAGCAGTTAGACCGCCGCTGGGGCACCACCCAGCCGGTGACCATTCGCGACAAAGACTTTGGTGCCATCCGCCTGCGCGCCTTCGGTAACTACGCTTACCGCGTGGTCGACGCCAAGCTCTTCCACACCAGCATCTCGGGCACGCGTGATCGTTACACGGTCGACGATCTCGACGGCCAGCTGCGCGGCGTGATGCTGCAGCAGATCAGCGACGCGGTGGCGCAAAGCGGCATCCCCTTCCTGGACCTGGCGGCCAACCAGATCGAGTTCGCCGTGCAACTCAAAGCGGCGGCGAGTGAAGAGTTCGCCAAGCTCGGCCTGGCACTCGAAGCGGTGACGGTGCAAAACGTCAGCCTGCCCGAAGAGCTGCAAAAGATCATGGACCAGAAGATCGGCATGGGCATGGTGGGCGGCGATATGGGCAAGTTCATGCAGTACCAAACCGCGCAGGCGATTCCGAAGTTCGCCGACGGCGCCGCCGGTGGTGGTGGTGTCGTCGGAGACGCCATGGGCCTGGGCGCGGGCGTGGCGCTGGGCCAAGTGATGGCGCAGCAGTTGAACCGCGGCTTGCAGGCCGCGCCGGAGGCTGCTGCGGCGCAGATCGTGGGTGTTAAGCCAGAGGATGTGATGGCGATGCTTGAAAAGCTCGGCGAGCTCAAAACCAAAGGCATCCTCACCGAGGACGAGTTCACTGCCAAGAAGGCCGAGTTACTGAAAAAGCTGGTCTAAACCCGCAGTGGCAAGCAACCCGCAGCGCGCTTACCGCGCGGCCTGCCCGAACTGCGGTGCGCCGGTCGAGTTTGCCTCGGCGGCGTCCGCCAGCGCGGTGTGCAGTTTTTGCCGCAGCACGCTGCTGCGTGAGGGCGAGAGTCTGCGTCGCATCGGCGTGAGCGCCGAACTCTTTGACGACCACTCGCCCCTGCAATTGGGCGCCAGCGGGCGCCATCTTGGCGTGGCGTTCACGCTGGTCGGGCGTTTGCAAATCGGCTACGCGGGCGGCACCTGGAACGAGTGGCATGCGCTCTTTGACGCGGCTTCCGGTGATGCAGGCGGCCCGCGCAGCGGCTGGCTCAGCGAAGACAACGGC
>JANMMH010000324.1:0-8693 GCA_031373055.1 Rubrivivax sp.
GATGAGCGTGCGTTGCACCTTGCCTGTGCAGCCGCCGCAGGTCATGTCACTAACATCGAAGGTGAGGGTTTGCATGCTGGGTTCTCCAGAGATGGGGCGACTGGGTTTGACGTCACGAGCAGCGATTCGCCATCACGCTTGAACACGAAAATTGATCATCATTCCGGCGTCTTCGTGCTCGAGGTTGTGGCAGTGGAAGAGGTAGGTCTGATCGCCGGGAAAGTCGTGCGCGAAGTCGATGGCGATGCGCACGGTCTCTCCAGGCCAGACCAGCACGGTGTCCTTCCAGCCGAGATCACTGACCGCGCGGCCTTTGCCAAAGCGCGCGGTGGCGGCCCACTGCGGCGGGCTGTTCAAGCGTTCGAGCACCTGGAACGAGAAGCCGTGGATGTGCATCGGGTGGGGCATGCCCACGGCCGGGTTGCGAATGCTCCAGACCTCGACCGCTCCGCGCTTCACATCGAAGGCGATCTCGTCCATGCGGAACGTCAGCCCGTTGATAAGGAAGCGCATGTGTTGCGTCGACAGTTCGATCTTTCGCTCGCTCGCCCCTTCGGTGCGGATCGGCTTGATCTCGGACAGCGTTGCCGGCACGGTGGCCACGACACGCTCACCGGCCGTGACCTGCAGCTTCAGCACATTGAACGCCGCGCCCAGAGGCAGCCGTGACGAGCCCATGCCGCTCATCATCTGGCCCGTGCCTTGATTGCCCATGCCGCCCATGCCGCCCATGCCGCCCATGCCGCCCATCCCATTCCCGCCGCCTTCGTTCTCCATCGGGTCGAACGCCAGGCTCTTCAGGAACACCGTGTCGCCAGGCTGCGCCTGCGCCGCGTCGAACAGCACATCCAGGCGTTCGCCCGGCGCCAGGAAGGCTTCGCTCACCGTCTCGGGCCGCTCGATCAAGCCGCCGTCGGTGCCGATGACGGTGAAAGGCAGCGCGGCCTTACCCTTGACGAAGGCCAGGCGGTAAATGCGCGCGTTCGATCCGTTGAGCAGCCGCAGCCGGTAGGTGCGCGGCGTGACGGTGTGCGCCGCGTTGGGCGTCAAGTTGGCCAGCACGATGTCGCCCAGCCAGCCCATCATCGATTCATGCGCATTGGGCCGGTACAGCAGCTTGCCTTGTGCGTCGAACTGCTTGTCCTGAATGACCAGCGGGAGGTCGGTCAGACCCAGCTTCAGGTCGAGCGCCTTGGCGAGCTTGCGCTGGTCGTCGTCTTCGACGAGGAAGAAACTTGCCAGGCCGCTGTAGGCCTGCTTGGCGGTGAGTTCGTGCGCGTGCGTGTGGTACCAGTAAGTGCCACCACGGTTGCGCACCGTGAAGTCGTAGTCGTAGCGCGCGCCCGGCGCGATGGTGTCGCGCGGATGGCCGTCCATCTTGGCGGGGGTGTGCAGGCCGTGCCAGTGAATGATGGTCGGCTCGCTCAGCGCGTTGTCCAGACTGGCCGTGAAGCGCGCCCCGCGTTCGATGCGCAGGATCGGGTTCTGGTAGGCCTGCCCCGCGTGCTCGGTCTGGTACAGCAGGAAGGGCGACTCGCGTCCCGGCAGCAGCGGGAAGCTGGCGGCGGTGGCGCGAATCTTCAGTGGCCCGACGACGTCGAGCACGCCCAAGGGCCCGCTGGCGACCGGGATGAAGAGTTTTTGCTGGAAGTTCTCAGCCGCCACCGGGTCCAAGGGATAGTGCCGAAAGGGCCCACCGGCCGGTGCGTGCGCAGCCCGTGAACGGACAAGCCACCACGCGGCCGCGCCGGCACTGGCCACCACCACCGCGCCGGCCAGCAGGCGCCGCCGCCTCAGCACACCGAACCCCCCAGCGCCGCGCGCACACGCTCGAGCCGCTCGCGCACTTCATGCGCGACGCGGCCGACTTCGGGGTTGCTGGTCATCTGCATCACCGCCACCGGGTCCATGAAGCCGACGACCAGGCTGCCGTCGGCCTCTTCGCGAACAACCACGTTGCACGGCAGCAGCAGCCCTATGTCGGGCTCGGCCTCCAGCGCGCGGTGCGCCAGCGGCGGATTGCAAGCGCCCAGGATGCGGTACGGCCGCCCATCGATGCCGAGCTTGGCCTTCATCGTGGCCTGCACGTCGATGTCGGTGAGGATGCCAAAGCCCTCGGTCTTGAGCGCCTCGGTCACCCGGGTGATGCCCTCGGTGAAGGTCTGCGCAGGCAAGACACAGTGAAACCCGTAGCTCGGCGCCGATGGCACCGACGTGATGTCCTGGGGGTGGGTCATGGCATCCGCCCTTACGGCTTGGCCGGCATCTGTGGCAGGCGATCGGCCATCATCTCCATCATGGACTGCATCATGTCCATGCGCTGCTCCATCATGGTCTGGCGCTGGGCCATGGTGGCGGGCGTGGCCTAGGCATGGGCCAAGCCGCCCATGCCGCCCAAGCCCTCCTTGCCGCCCATGCCATTCATGCCACTCATGCCGCCCATGCCGCCCATGCTCTTCATCGCGGCCATGCCCTCTTGCATCGTCTTCATGTGCTCGGCCATCAGTGCATTGCGCTCCTCGGGTGTTTTCGCCGCCATCATCTTGTCGTGCATCTCCTGCATGGCTTTCATGTGGTTGGCCATGCGCGCCATCTCGGGCGTGGTCTTGCCGGGCATGGCCTTGGACATCGGTGCCGAGCCGGCTGGGTGGTGGGCCTTTTGTTGGTCGTGCTGTGCGGCCCAGTTGGGTGACGCCGCAGCGACAAGTGCAAGTGCAAGGGAGATCGTGCTAACGGTTTTCATGAGGGGACTCCTGGTCCGTGGGTTGGGGTCAAAACGTTGCGGTGAACGGGTTGGGAAAGCGGGGCATGGTTTCGGTGCCCGGCAGCGGGCGCTGGCCAGGCATCTATTCGGTCCACGATGGGTAGCTGCCTGCAGAGCCGATCGAGCGGATATCGCGCGTTGACCCAAGAGCACGGCGCTCCCGATCAGCGGCGCCTTGGCTAGAGCGCCAATCGCGAGTAGCGAACTCTCAGCGGCGGCCCCACGATGGGAACCGCGAGTACTTCCGGTCGGCCAGGCGCCGGGGCCGCGTGGGCGGGCGTGACCCACAGCGTGGTGACCAGCGGCGGTGGACCGGGATCCACCTGCTCGACGCCTGCGTACGCCTTGGGCGCCGTGCGCGTGCCGTCATCACAGGCCTTGAGGCACGCTTGCTTCGAAGCGTCCAGGTCACTATTCCCTGCTGCGTTCGCGCGATCACCCGGCGGTTGGGGATGCGCATGGCTTGCCTCATGGGCGGGCGCTTGTGCCGCGTTCGCGTGCAAGTTCGCGTGCGGGTTCGAGTGCAAGCCCGGCGTCTCCAGCAGGCAGGCATTCGCGACCCCAGAAGCCAGCGCGAACAACCACAGCAGCAACACCACCAAGGCGGTAGGGCGCTTACTGCGGTTGTCAGCGAAGTACTTCATGTGGGTATCGATGGCTTGCTACTTCACTTGCGTCTCACGACCAACACCACGATGGCGACGATCGCAACGACCAGCAGGATCGGCATCCACATCCCGCCGTAGCCGCCCATCCAGCCGTCGCCCCACGATCCCCCCATCATGTTGCCGCTCTGTGCCAAAGCGGCGCCGCCGGTCAACAGGGGCACTGCACCAAAGGCCAAGGTACGCAAAGCGTTCATGATCTCTCCCGTAGGGCGAACACCGGGCTGTGGTTCGCAGACGAGCATGCTGTGTCGGGCGACGGCCGGCGTCTGTGCGACAGCGTACGCAGAGGGGAGCGGTGCGGCCGCCCACGGCTCCTGTTTCATTCGATGGTTTCCGCCGTGGTTTGATACGGACTTGCATTCAATCAGCTAAGAGCGACGCGGCGACGCGTGCGCCGGCAAGGCCGTGCCCGGCTGGGCACGGCCTTGCAATCACCAGCGGTGGCGCGCCAATAGGTGGACCGCCAACCCTGTTGCCGCAAAGCCGAGGCCGCTCGGGCCGGTGCGGGCAGTCAGCGAGTGGCGCCGGAAGCGGTTTGGCATGGCGTCGGCGCGTGTACCCACGCGCTTCCACAACTAGACCGTCGATCGTGTTTGAGTGGAGAGAGCGCAGCGAACGTAGCGAGTTGATCGACGCGACGCCAGGACGAAGCGCTGGAGGGCAGTCGGTATTCCCGACCGACATTCGCGCCCGCACCGGCCTGAGCGGCCTCGGCTTTGTCGCTGCGGCGCCTGCAGGCCGTTTGGACGCCGATCAGCGCTGACCCCCGACAGGCGGTGCCCTATGCGATGGAACGCAAATCCGTATGAGTGCTCAAGCCACCCAGCGCCAGTCACGCACCTCGGGCATGTCGTCGCCATGCTCGGCGATGTAGTGCTTGTGGCGCTGCATGGTGGCCTCGAAGCGCGCGGTCTCCGCCTCGACCTGCGCGGCCAGTCGCGGCACGCGGCGGATGGCGTCGAGCGCCAACTGATAGCGGTCAACGTTGTTCAGCACCACCATGTCAAACGGCGTGGTGGTGGTGCCTTCTTCCTTGTAGCCGCGCACGTGAATGTTGTCGTGGTTGCGCCGCCGGTAGGTCAGCTTGTGAATGATCGCGGCGTAGCCGTGGAAGGCGAAGATCACCGGCCTGTCTTCGGTGAAGAGCGCATCGAACTCGTGGTCGGCCAGGCCGTGTGGGTGCTCTGAGGGCGGCTGCAAGACCATCAGGTCGACGACGTTGACGAAGCGGATGCGGATGTCGGGCACGTACTCACGCAGCAGCGTCACGGCGGCCAGTGCTTCCAGCGTGGGCACGTCGCCCGCGCAGGCCATCACCACGTCGGGGTCGACTTGGCCAAGGCCCGCGTCCCCGCTGGCCCACTCCCACACGCCCGCACCGGCCGCGCAGTGGCGCACGGCCGCGTCCATGTCCAGCCACTGCGGCGCTGCCTGCTTGCCGGCAATGATCAGGTTGACGTAGTTGCGGCTGCGCAAGCAGTGGTCGGTGACAGAGAGCAAGGTGTTGGCGTCGGGCGGCAGGTAGATGCGCACCACGTCGGCCTTCTTGCTCGCCACGTGGTCGATGAAGCCGGGGTCCTGGTGCGAGAAGCCGTTGTGGTCCTGGCGCCAGACATGCGAGGTGAGCAGGTAGTTCAGCGACGCAATGGGCAAACGCCACGGGATGTCGTTGCATACCTTGAGCCACTTGGCATGCTGGTTGAACATCGAATCGATGATGTGGATGAAGGCTTCATAACAAGAAAACAGACCGTGGCGGCCCGTGAGGAGATAGCCCTCAAGCCAGCCTTCGCACATGTGTTCACTCAAAACTTCCATCACGCGGCCGTCGGCGCTGAGATGGTTGTCGCTCTCCTCGTGCACACCGTCCAGCCACATCTTGCCCGTCACTTCGAAGACAGCGTCGAGCCGGTTCGACGCGGTCTCGTCAGGGCCGAAGACGCGGAAGTTGGCGGCATCCAGGTTGTGCCGCATGACGTCGCGCACGAACTTGCCAAGCACGCGCGTGGCCTCGGCGTCCACCGCGCCGGGCTCGCTTACCGCCACGGCGTAGACACGAAACGACGGCATGGCCAGCGGCTGCAACAAGGCGCCGCCATTGGCGTGCGGGTTGCTGCCCATGCGGCGCTGGCCCGTGGGTGCCAGCGCGGCCAGCTCGTCGAGGAAGCGGCCGTCGGCATCGAACAGTTCCTCGGGGCGGTAGCTCTTGAGCCAGCTCTCCAGCTGCTGCACATGGCCTGCGGTTTTGAACTCGGCGATCGGTACTTGGTGCGAGCGCCAGCTGCCTTCCACCGCTTTGCCGTCGACATGCTTCGGCCCAGTCCAGCCCTTGGGCGTGCGCAGCACGATCATTGGCCAGCGTGGGCGCAGTGGCGGCTGCGCAGCGTCGAGCGCTCGCGCCTCGTTTTGGAACTGGCGGATTTGCGCCAGCGCTGCATCCAGCGCCGATGCCAGTGCCTGGTGCACCCACATCGGGTCGTCGCCCTCCACGAAGATGGGCTCATGGCCGTAGCCGCGCATCAGGTCGCTCAGCTCCTCGTGGCTGATGCGCGCCAGCAGCGTGGGGTTGGCGATCTTGTAGCCGTTCAAGTGCAGGATCGGCAGCACCGCGCCGTCGCGCGCGGGGTTCAAGAACTTGTTCGAATGCCAGCTCGCGGCCAGCGCGCCGGTCTCGGCCTCGCCGTCGCCGACGACACACGCGACGATGAGCTCGGGGTTGTCGAAGGCCGCGCCATAAGCATGGGCCAGCGAGTAGCCCAGCTCGCCGCCTTCATGGATCGAGCCCGGCAGCTCGGGCGAGACATGGCTGGGAATGCCCTGCGGCCAGGAGAACTGGCGAAACAGTCGCTGCATGCCAGCTCGGTTGCGCTCGATCGCCGGGTAGTGCTCGGTGTAGGAGCCTTCAAGGTAGCAGTGCGCCACGACGCCAGGCCCGCCGTGCCCCGGGCCCATGACGTAAATCATGTTCAGGTCGTTGGCTTGGATCAGCCGGTTCAGGTGCACGTAGATCAGGTTCAAACCCGGTGTCGTGCCCCAGTGGCCGAGCAGGCGCGGCTTGATGTGTTCGAGCTTCAGTGGCACGTCGAGCAGTGCGTTGTCTTGCAGATAAATCTGCCCCACCGATAGGTAGTTAGCCGCGCGCCAGTAGGCGTGCATCCGGTGCAGCAATTCGGGTGAGAGAGGGTCGGACATGGCGGCCATGGGGGACCTTTCGGGATCGTTGACGTTCACGATGAAGCCGCACGAGCGATCGCCGCATCGACGATCACCTGCGCCTCGGTGAGGATGACTTGCAAGTGCGTCGGGCTGGTGAAACGCTCGGCGCAAATCTTGTAGATGCTCTCGATGCGCTCCCCGGCCAACTGCGTCGAGACAGTCCAGACCGTGCCGTCGTTGCGCCATGACCCGGCGCGCCCTGACCCAGCAGGCACAAGTGCTGGCCTTGCCGCACGCCCGTGGGAATGTTGACGTCGAGCTGCCGCAGGTACTTGCTCTCGCGTGCGCGGCAAGTCTTCGATCATGTGGCTCGGTGGCATTGACCAGGCCTGCGCACATAGGCGCCTCAATCCAGCAGGATCAGATGGCCCCGGTCTCGCGCGGCCTGCACCGCATCTGAGGGCATGGCCGTCGAATTCTGGCCATCCGCCCCCCACACGATGTCGGTGAGCGCGTCGTTCATCCGCTCGACCAGGCAAGGCCCCAAGGGCAAGTTGAGCTCGCGTCCGCTGGCCGCGACATAGCTCACCGGGCCGGCGATGCGTGCGGCTTGAATGGTCATGGTCATGGTCCTGTCCAGCAGTGGATCAAGCCGCAAGTGCGGGATAGTCGGTGTAGCCCTTCGCGCCGGGAACGTAAAACGTGGCCATGTCGGGGGCATTGAGCGGGGCGTCCTTGCGCATGCGTGCCACCAGGTCGGGATTGGCCAGGAATGGGCGCCCAAAAGCGACCAGGTCACCGCGCTTGTCGAGCAAGGCCTGTTCAGCGCTGGCGTGGTCGAAACCCCCGCTGAGGATGAACAGGCCCTTGAAGCCGGCGCGCAGTTGCAGCTTGAAGTCGGCGGGCACGGGCGGCGCACCCATGGCCGAGTGATCCACCAGGTGGATGTAGAGCAGGCCCAGCGCAGACAGCGACTTGGCCAGCGCCAGGTACTGCGCCTGCACTTGAGGAAAGTCTCCGGTGCCATTGAACACGCCGTAGGGCGAGAGCCGCATGCCGACCCTGTCGGCGCCGATGGCTGCGACGGTGGCGCCTGCAATCTCCAGCGCCAGGCGGTTGCGTCCTTCCATGCTGCCGCCGTGAGCGTCCGTGCGCAGGTTGATGAGCGGGTTGAGAAATTGCTCGATCAAGTAGCCGTTGGCACCATGCAACTCGACACCGTCAAAGCCGGCCTCCAGCGCCAGCGTCGCGGCGCTCACATGCTCGCCCACGGCGTGCGCGATGTCGGCCTCGGTCATCGCGCGCGGCGGGCTGTGGGGCTGCATGCCCAGCGTGTCGGTGTACATCTCGCCTGGGCACACCGCTGTGCTCGGCCCGAGCACCTCGGCGCCATGCGGCAGGTTGGCAACATGCGCCACGCGGCCGCAGTGCATCAACTGCACAAAGATCTTTCCGCCTTGCGCGTGGACGGCCGCCGTCGTGGCCCTCCAGGCGCTGACCTTTGCAGCGTCGTACAGCCCGGCGATGCGTGGGTATCCCAGGCCATTCGGGCTCGGCGAGGTGCCCTCGGTGATGATCAGCCCCGCCGTCGCGCGTTGACCGTAGTACGTGGCCATCAGCGCATTCGGCGTGTGCTGGGGCGTCGCCCGGTTGCGTGTCATCGGCGCCATCACCATGCGGTTGGCGAGTTGCAGCGCGCGGGTCGCGAACTGGTCGAGAAGCATCGGAGGGACTCCAGGAGAGGGGCGGCACTGCGGCGTGCCAAGGTGATGCACAGCCGGCAAGGCCGGGGGTGTTTGAAGCGCGCAGCTTGCGCGCCAGGGTTGCTCAGGTCTGTTCGCTGGCGCACCCTAAGCCACGCGGCGGAGTTGATCGACGTTTGCAGCACCAGTGCCGCCACCACGCTCAGCAAGAACTTCGCGTCCCGGCCCCACCCGCGCTGCTTCACCGGCCATCGGAATCTACAAGCCGTCTCGTCGCTGGTAGTCCGACAGGCCGCATTCCCACGCCCGCATCAACATCGTCAGTGTGACGGGACCGTCGTTGATGCTGGCAACGCAACAACCTAGCCCAGGAAACTCATAACTTCCTAGCGTTGACGCCAG
>JANMMH010000265.1:0-6260 GCA_031373055.1 Rubrivivax sp.
GGTCCGGGCAGCGTGAACTTGGTGCGTTTGGTCGTATGCGCGCGAAGCAGCTGCGCTTCCACGGCGTGCACGCGCCCGCGCAGGCGCAGGGGTGCGACCACCTGCGGCACCATGGCTTTGTAGCGCTCACCGCGAATGCCCATCTCAACCTTGTGCTCGAAGTCGATACCCTCGACTTGCTCCAAGAAGCCGTGCACGAAATGCTGACGCGACATCTCGCCGTCGCCGATGGTGCTCAGGCCGGCGTCTTCCTGGGCTTTGATCCACAGCAGCGTGGCGTCGATCTTGGCGCGCGCCAGCTCAGGGCCAGCCATGCGCCACTGCGGCCACAACTTCTCGGTTTCGGCCAACCACGAAGGCTTGGGCAGGCTGCCGGCAATGGCGGTGGAAAACATCGTGCGCACCTCTGAAGAACGGCGGTCGCCGTGGGGCGCAAAGCTTAGCCGAGCTCCAGGCGGTCGGCTGCCGCCAAACCCTGCGGGGTCTTCAGTGTTTCCCAAGCGGCAGCATCGCTCGCCAGGCGCCAGCGCCACCACAGTGTGCTGAGCCTCGCCACCAGTGCGTGATGTGCGGTTTCGCGCGACAAGGCAATGGGCTCACGTTGCAGCAGCCCGCGCCCGGCAATGCGCTGTTCGACGTTGCCGGCAAAGCTGCTGTGGTCGGCGCCGTCCAGCCACAAAAGCGCGCGCTGGCCAGCCGGCAGGCCGTCGAACACACGCGCTCGCGACTCGCCACTGGCGAAAGCGCCGAAGGGGTCGCCGTCGTGCGAGCCGGTGATGGCGAAAAAGGGCCGCTGCACGGCGCTGAAAGCCTCGTGCACGGGCCGACTGGCGTGGCTAGAGGGGCTGAGCGCGATGAAGGCCTGAAAGCGTGGCTCGGCCAAGGCCGTGGCGACGGGAAAGCGCTCTCCCGCCAGCGCCTGCGTGGTGCGCGCGCCGAAGGAGTGCCCGGCCATGCCGATAGCATCCAGCCGTGCATGCTGCCATGGCGCCGCGCCGCTGCGCTGGCGGCGCGCCAGCTCGTCAAGCACAAAGCGCACGTCGGCCACACGATTCAGCAACTGCTCGGCGCTGGCGGCCGCGCGCAGGGCCCGCATGCCTTGTCGAAACACGGCGCCGTCACTGCCCGGGTGTTGCACATGCAGCACCAAGATGCCCGCCTGGCACCAGGCCTGGCCCCAGGCGTCGCCGCCCGCGCGGCTACCGCCCAGGCCGTGTGAATACACCACCACGGGCCAAGGCCCGGGCGCGCTGGGCACGCGGATGCGCATGGGCAGCTCACGCGAGCGCGCCGCGTCGTGCCAGGCCTCATCGAGTACACGCGTGTCCTGGGCTTGCACGTCGACCGTACCCAGCACGCTGAGGGTGGCCAGGGCAGCGGCGCGCTCCAAGCAGTGCCGGCGTGTAGGGTCGTGGTGGCGCATGCCGCGCATTCTGCGTTGGCGATGTTGCTGCCATGTTGATCGCGCCGGCGCGCGCCTTGGTCGGCAACACGGCCCCACTCGTCGCACCACCACGCGGAGCTGCCACCGCCGGTTACGCTGCGCGCCCATGGATACCCCCGCGCTGAACCAAGCCCTGCCTCCTGAAGTGGCCGGCAGCGCGCAAGGTTGGTTCTCGCGCTATCGCCGCTACCCCGTGTTCAGCGCGCCATGGGTGCGTGGGCGTTGGCGCAGTTGGTGGTTGGTGCTGGCGCTGTTCTATCTGACGATGGTCGTCAGCGCGCTGCTCGATGCGCCCGACGCGCGTCCGCTTGGCGGCCTCTTGCAATTGGCAATGCAACTCTTCGTTCCGTTCGCGGCCGGGCCCTGGGCCTGCCAATGCGTGCGCGCCAAGCACTGGCCCGCAGCGCGTGAGTGGCGCGGCTTGATCATCGTGATGTTGACGTTGGTGACCATCGTCACCGCCGCGCAGCTGCTGTTTGCCGAGCCCTTCAAACAGTGGGTCGCCGAACAAGTCGGCGCGGTGGACGCCGATGGCAAGCGCAAGCGCTACATGATGATGATCGGCATCAACGTCAGCTCCGGCGACGAACTCGTGCACGGCAGCAGCACTGCCAAGCATCGCGCCAGCGTCAACGACTGGGCCATCACGGCCACCAATGCGGCGACGTCCGCGCTCTTCACGTTTTGGCTGGCGGGCGGCTTGGGTCTGATCGCATGGCGGCGTGAAGGCGCTGCGTTGGCGGCGTTGACGCAGAAGCGCGAACTGGAGCGCGCGCAGTCGCAGCGCCGCGAAGCCGAGCTGCGCCTGTCGGTGCTGGCCGCGCAGGTTGAGCCCCACTTTCTCTTCAACACCTTGGCCGGTGTACGCAGTGCCATCGCCACCGACCCCGCACGCGCCAGCGCCATGGTCGACGGCCTGGTCGACTACCTGCGCGCGGCCATTCCGCGCCTGCGCAGCGACGGCCGCGCGCAGGCCACCGCCGCCGTGCAGTTTGAGCAGCTGCGCGCCTATCTGGGCCTGATGGCCACGCGCATGCCGCGCCTGCGCGTGACGATCGATCTGCCCCCGGCCTTGGCCCACGCGCGTTGCCCGCCCTTGATGCTCATCTCGCTGACCGAGAACGCCGTCAAACATGGCATCGAGCCGAAGATCGGCACGGCCCACATCGAGGTGCGCGCCGAGCGCTTGGCGGGCGAGCGGCTGCTCATCTCCGTGCTGGACGATGGCGTGGGCTTTGGCGACGCCGCCGCCGGCAGCGGCCTGGGCCTGAGCAACCTGCGTGAGCGGCTCAAGCAGCTCTACGGCGACCAGGCCACGCTAACGCTGGAAGCACGCGCAGGCGGCGGTGTCGCTGCACGCCTGTCGCTGCCACTTGAATTTGACGAAGGAGCTGCTTCACCATGACGCATCCGCGCGCCCTCATCGCCGAAGACGAAGACCTGCCGCGCGCCGAGCTGCGCCGCATGCTGGCGCTGGCGTGGCCCGAGCTAGAGATCGTGGCGGAATGCGAACACGGCGTGGCCGCCGTGGAAGCACTGGATGCCCTGCAGCCCGACATCGCCTTCCTGGACATCCGCATGCCCGGCGCCAGCGGCCTGGACGTGGCGCGCGCGGCCAGCGGGCGCTGCCACACCGTCTTCACCACCGCCTACGACAGCCACGCCATCGAAGCCTTTGACGCTGGCGCGGTGGACTACCTCTTGAAGCCCGTCAACGCCGAGCGCCTGGCGCAGACGGTGCTGCGCTTGAAGGGGCGACTGGCCACCCACAGCGCTGCGCCCGAGCTCGACGATTTGATCGAGCGCATTGCCGCCAGGATGGCGGGTAACTCAAGTGTTAGCGAACCCCTGCGTTGGATCAGTGCCAGCCTGGGCGACGTCATCAAGCTCTTCGCCATCGACG
The DNA here is from genome assembly GCA_031373055.1 of Rubrivivax sp. Lineage (GTDB taxonomy): Bacteria > Pseudomonadota > Gammaproteobacteria > Burkholderiales > Burkholderiaceae_C > Rubrivivax. Next base: position 3,348 of record JANMMH010000265.1, read on the forward strand.
AGGTGCTGTTCTTCCAGAGCGATGAAAAGTACACGCGTGTGGTGACGGCCAGCGACGACGCCCATGTGCGCAAACCGCTCAAGGAGCTGGCGCTGGGCCTGGACGCGCAGCAGTTCTGGCAGGTGCATCGCGGCGTGATGGTGCGCGCCAGCGCCATCTCGCGCGCCCAGCGCGACGCCATGGGGCGCATCACCTTGCACTTGAAAGACCGCGCGGAGACGCTGCCGGTGAGCCAGGCCTATGCCTGGCGCTTCAAGCCGATGTGAGGCTGGTGTTCACCACGTGTCGATGAAAGGCCGGCGTGGCGCGAGCGGCGCGGCGCAGGCGCGCTCCAGCACGCGGCACAGCCAGTCGCGCGTCTCGGCGGGGTCGATGACGTCGTCGATTTCCAGATGGCTGGCCATGTTCAGGGCCTCGCCACGTGACATGGGTTCTTGCACCAAGCGCTCGAACAAAGCCTGCCGTCCGTCGCCCGCCGCTTCCAGCTCGCGCTTGAAACCCAGGCGCACCGAGCCTTCGATGCCCATGGCGCCGAACTCCGCCTGCGGCCAGGCGCAGGTGGCTACCGGCGCGTGAAAGTGCCCGGCGGTGAGTGCCATCGCGCCCAGGCCGTAGCCTCGGCGCAGCACGACGGAAGCCACCGGCACACGCAAGGCGGCAGCGTTGACAAAGAGGCGCGCGGCGTGGCGCACCATCGCCGTTTGCTCGGAGGCCGGCCCGACCATGAAGCCGGGTGTGTCGACGAAGCTCACCAGCGGCACGCCACGCGCGTCGGCCAGCTGCATGAAGCGCGCGAGCTTGTCGCAGGCCGGTGCGTCGAGCGCGCCGCCCAGGTGGCGCGGCTGGCTCGCGGCGATGGCCACCGTGCGGCCACGTAGGCGCGCCAAGGTGGTGATGACGCCGATGCCGAACTCCGCGCGCAGCTCCATCACGCTGCCGGCGTCGGCCACCGTCTCGATGATGTGGCGCGGGTCGTAGAGCGCGTTGCGGTTGACGGGAAGGGCTTGGCGCAGGCTGTTGACGTCACCACCGGCGCTCGCTGATGCGTCGCCGGGCCCTTGAAAATACCGGAGATAGTGTTGGGCGGCCGTGACGGCGGCAGCATCGTCAGCCACACGCACATCCACCACGCCGTTAGGCGCTAGCACGGACAGCGGCCCGACCCCATCCGCATGCACGCGACCCAGTCCGCCGCCTTCGATCATGGCCGGCCCACCCATGCCGATGCTGCTGCCCTCTGCGGCGATGATCACCTCGCAGCAGCCCAGCAACGCGGCGTTGCCGGCGAAGCAGCGCCCGCCCACGATGCCCACCAGCGGCACCTGGCCCGAGAGCGCGGCCAGGCGCGCGAACGTGGTGCAGTGCAGGCCGGCGATGACACCTGCGTCCACGTCGCCCGGGCGCCCGCCGCCGCCTTCGGCGAAAAGCACGACGGGTAACTTCTGGCGCAGCGCCAGCTCCAGCAGGCGGTCACTTTTTTGATGGTTGAAAGCGCCTTGGGTGCCGGCCAACACGGTGTAGTCGTAGGCCATCACCGCCACGGCGCATCGCGGCGCGCCATGCACGGCGGCGTTGACGGTGCCGGTGCCAGTGATCAGGCCGTCGGCAGGCGTTTGCCGTTGCAGATCGCCCAGGCTGCGCCGGCTGCGCTGCGCGGCGACGGCAAAGCCGCCGTATTCGGTGAAGCTACCGGCGTCGAGCAAGTGCGCCAAATTTTCGCGCGCGGTGCGCCGGCCTTGCGCGTGGCGTGTGGCCACGGCTTGGGGCCGTGCGCTGTCGTGCAGCAACTCGCGGCGTGCCAGCAAGGCGGTGAGCGCAACGCGGGGCGGCTCGGCCACCACGGATGGAGATGGCGTCAGCGTCACAGCGGCGTTAGCCGGTGCAGGCTCCAGCCGCAGCAGCTCGTCGCCCTGCGCCACCATGTCGCCCACGGCCACGACGATGTGGCGCACCACGCCAGCGCCAGGCGCCAGCACCGGCACTTCCATCTTCATCGACTCCAGCAGCGCCAGCACCTGGCCGGCTTGCACGGTCTCGCCGAGCTGCACCTGCACGGCGACGACCACGCCCTGCACGTCGGCGCGCGCCCTCACGTGAGCTGGCTCAATCGGCGTCGGCCTCGGCCAGCAAGCCGCGCTTGCGCAGCAGCGGCTGCACCGTGGGCGCACGGCCACGGAAGGACGCAAACGCCGCACCGGGCTCTAACGAGTTGCCGCTGGAATAGATGTAGCGTTTGAGGCGCTGCGCCACGTCGGCGTCGAAGGGACTGCCGGCTTCTTCAAAGGCGCCATAGCCGTCGGCGTCAAGCACTTCGGCCCACAGGTAGACGTAGTAACCCGCCGCGTAAGACGACCCCGAGAAGAGGTGCTGGAAGTGCACCAGACGGTGGTTCAAGCCCACGGCCTCGGGCGCGCCAATGCTGGCCAGCACCTCGCGCTCAAAGGCGCAAAGGTCGGCGGGCGGCTGGGCGTCGGTCAAGGCATGCGCGGCCATGTCGACGATGGCGCTGGCGGTGTAGCGCACGGTCTCGTAACCCTGGTTGAAGCGCCGCGCGGCGTGCAGCTTGTCGACCAGCGCGTCGGGGATCGGCTCGCCCGTCTTGTAGTGGCGCGCATGGCGGCGCAGCACCTCGCGCTCAGTGATCCAGTGCTCGAAGATCTGCGAGGGCAGCTCGACAAAGTCGCGCAGCACCTGCGTGCCCGAGAGCCGCTCGTAGGTAACGTTGGACAAGAGCCCATGCAGGCCGTGGCCGAACTCGTGAAAGAGCGTGCGCGCGTCGTCCATCGACAAGAGCGTGGGTTCACCCACCGAGCCTTTGGCGAAGTTGTTGTTGTTCAGGATCAGCGGCACATCGTCACCGCCGTTGCGCCGCTGCCAGCGCAGGCTGCTCATCCACGCGCCGCTGCGCTTGGT
>JANMMH010000260.1:0-11037 GCA_031373055.1 Rubrivivax sp.
TGGTGAAGATCATGTACTTCGATGACGCGGTCGAGGTCGAGCCGATTCGGCGCTCGCAAGGCGTCACCGCCCTGCTGGCCTTCAACGGCGCGGCGGTGCTGGGCCTGGGCCTGCTGCCCGGTGGGCTGATGGCCATGTGCCGCGACGCCATCATCAAAGCCCTGGCCAGTTGACACTGGTGGCGGCGCCCGACTCGCACCTGATCGAAACCCGCCGCGGCGGCGAAGTGCTGCTGCGTGGCAACTTTCTGCACGTGCGCCGCGACGAGGTGCTGCTGCCCAGCGGCAAAACCGCGACGCGTGAATACATCGTGCACCCCGGTGCCGTGGCCGTGGTGCCGCTGCTCGACGACGGCCGCGTGCTGCTGGAGCGCCAGTACCGCTACCCGCTTGGCCGCGTGATGCTGGAAATCCCCGCCGGCAAGCTCGACACCGGCGAAGACCCCTGGGCCTGCGGCCAACGCGAGCTGCGCGAAGAGACCGGCTACCAGGCCCTCGAATGGGCGCGCGCTGGCGAGATTCACAACGCCGCAGCCTATTGCGACGAGGTCATCCACCTCTGGTTTGCGCGTAGCCTCACCCTGGGCCCACGCCAGCTCGATGAGGGCGAGTTCATCGAGCTTTGCCCGGTCGACGAGCTCGAATTCGAGCGCCTGGCCGCCAGCGGTGCCATCACCGACGTGAAAACCTTGATTGGTTTGCAATGGTTGCAACGTCTGCGTACCAACACCTGGGCACCTACCTGGCAAGCTGCGGCATGATCGCGCCATGAAAGTGCTCAGTCTGCGCTGCGCCAACGGCCACGGCTTCGAGGGCTGGTTTGCCTCGGACGAGGACTACATGGGCCAGAACGGCAGCGGCGCCATCGAGTGCCCGCTGTGCAGCGACCGCGTTATCACGCAGCTGCCCAGCGCGCCGCGCCTGAACATCTCGGGCGCACGCGAGCCAGTGGCTGCGGCCCCCGTCGCTTCAACATCCTCCGCCCCTGTGGCCACCACCACGGTGGCCTTGACGGGTGCCATGCCTGCCGAGGTGCAAGCTGCCTGGCTGCGCACCGTGCGCCACGTGCTGGCTAACACCGAAGACGTGGGCACACAGTTCGCCGAGGAAGCGCGCCGCATCCACTACGGCGAGGCCAAAGAACGCGCCATCCGCGGCGAGGCCACACTCGACGAGCGCGCGGCGCTGCTCGACGAAGGCATCGAGGTCATGCCGCTGCCGATCCCGCGTGCGCTGGAAGGGCCGCTGCAGTAATGGCACTCGCGGCCACAGCAGCCTTGATGCTCGCGGTGGCGACTTTGAGCGTTGGCGCGCAGGTACCGCCCACGCCCACGGAGGTCTCGGCGTACGCCGGCCTGCACGCTGCAGCGCAGCGTGGTGACGTGGCCGCGATCGAGCGCTTGGCGCGCGACTCCCGTTCGCTGCGCGAAGAACGCGATGGCCAAGGCCGAACGCCGCTGCATGTGGCCACGTTCGCTCGGCAGCGTGCTGCCGTCAAAGCGCTCTTGCTCGCCGGCGCCGACGCGTCCGCCCTGGAGCAAGGCCGCTACGACGCCGTGACCATTGCCGCCGTCGCGGATGACGAGGCCACGCTGCGCGTGCTGCTCGCCCACGGTGCGAGCGCCAAGCTCACCACCAGCCGCTATGACGGCACCGCGCTTATCGCAGCGGCGCACTTAGGGCACGAAGGTGTCGTCAAACAATTGATCGCGGCGGGCGCTCCGCTGGACCATGTCAACAACCTGCACTGGACGGCGCTGATCGAATCCATCGTGCTCGGCCAGGGCGGGGCGCGACATCAAGCCACCTTGCGTGCGCTGCTCGACGCGGGCGCCAGCACCCAGCTTGCCGATCGTGAGGGGCGCACGCCCTTGCAGCTGGCGCGCAGCCGGGGCTTTACAGCGATGGTGCAGATGCTCGAAGCCGCCGGTGCCAGATAGTTGCCAAGCCTGGTGAGGCTGGCAAGCCCGCATCACATCCGCAGCACCCGCCCCGGGTTCATCAGGTTGTGCGGATCGAGCGCGCGCTTGATGCGCCGCATCAGCGCCAGCGCCACCGGCGACTTGCGCTCGCTCAGCTCGTCGAGCTTCAACACCCCGATGCCGTGCTCGGCCGAGATCGAGCCGCCCACCGAGCACACCGCGTCGTAGACGATATGGTTCACCGCCGCCTCGTGCGCAGCGAGGAAGGCCTGCGCATTGGCACCGACGGGGGCTTGCACGTTGTAGTGCAGGTTGCCGTCACCCAGGTGACCGAAGTTGACGATGCGCACGCCGGGCAGGTAGCGCGCCAGCGCGCAATCGGTGTCGCGCACGAAGTCGACCATGGCCGACACCGGCAGCGAGATGTCGTGTTTGATGTTCAAGCCCTCAAGGCTTTGCGCCAGCGGAATCGACTCGCGCACATGCCACAGCGCGCGCGACTGCGCCACGCTCTCGGCCACCACGGCGTCGTGGATGACGCCGGCTTCAAGCGCTGCTGCCAGCAAGGACTCAAAACGTGTGCGCGCTGCGCTTTCGTTGTCGATGGCGCTTTGCTCCAGCAGCACCGTCCATGCCGCCCCGGGCAGCGGCTGCGGCAAGTCTTTGAAGTGCCGCGCCACCAGTTCGAGCGCGAAGGCGCCCATGATCTCGAAGCCCGTCAGCGCGGGCCCCAGGTGCGTGCGCGCCAGGTTCAGCAGCGCCATGCCGTCGGCAACTGAAGCGCAGGCGGCCAGCGCCGTGGTGGTGGCGGCAGGCTGCGGTTGCAACTTCATCGTGGCGGCGGTGATAACGCCCAAAGTACCCTCACTGCCGATGAAGAGGTCTCGCAGGTCGTAGCCGGTGTTGTCTTTGCGCAGGCCGGTGAGGCCCTGCCAGATCTCGCCTTCACAGGTCACCACTTCCAGCCCCAGGCAAAGGTCGCGCGCATTGCCAAAACGCAGCACCTGCGTGCCGCCGGCGTTGGTGGCCAGGTTGCCGCCCAGGGTGCAGCTGCCCTCGGCGGCCAGGCTCAAGGGGAACCACAGCTTGGCCTCGGCGGCAGCCTCTTGCACAGTTTGCAAGATGCAACCAGCTTCGGCCGTGATGGTCAGGTTGGCGCGGTCGATCTCGCGCACGCGCTTCAAACGCTGCAAGCTCAGCAGCACTTGCGTGCCGCTGGCGTCGGGCACACCGCCGCCTACCAGGCCGGTGTTGCCTCCCTGCGGCACGATGGCCGTGCCTGCGGCCACACAAGCGCGAACGACGGCCGCCACCTCTTCGGTCGAGCCCGGCCGCACAACGGCCAGGGCCTTGCCTTGCCAGCGCTTGCGCCAGTCGCGCTCCCAGGCCGACAGGTCTCCGTCAACTAACACGTTAGCTGAACCCACCACGCCGCGCAGCTGGTTCAACAATTCCATGGTGCCTTTCATGCAGGCAAGCCAGGCCGCGTGCGGATGTAGCGCACGCAGGCGGCGAAGATCAGCAGCGACAGGCCCACCTCGCCCAGCGCCAGCGCTTGCGAGATGCCGCGTTCGCTGTAGCCACGCACGACGCCCTCGCAAAAGTAGAGCCACAGCAAGAGGCTGAGCCAGCGGAAGGTATGCAAGCGTCTCCGCCACAGGCCCCACAGCGCAGGTAGCAGTGGCAAGACTTTGATGGCCCAGGTGCCGCGGCCTGTAGGCGCGAGCCAGAGCTCCCACGCCAGGCACAACGCGACGAGAAGTGCCACGGCGACAATCGTCAGCTGCCACGCCAGCTCGTGTGCCGCAGCTTCGGTTGGGGGCGTGACAGGGGTGGGAACAGGCAGTGGTACAGGCATGCGGCATCATAGCCAGCATGTCGCCACTTCCTCGCCTGCGCGCTGCCCGCGCATCCCTGCCCGAGCGTGCGCGCGAGTTCGCCGAGACCTTGCAGCGCTGGCCTTGGCTGGACACCGTTCGTACCTTGCGCGAGCGCTTTCGTGAAGACCACCTGAGTCTGAGTGCCAGCAGCCTGACCTTCACGACGCTCATTGCGCTCGTGCCGTTGATGACGGTGATGCTCGCCGTCTTCAGCGCCTTCCCCATGTTCGCGAGCTTTCAGCGTGCCTTGGAAACCTATTTCTTGCAGTCGCTGGTGCCCGACTACATTGCCAAGCCGGTGCTGCGAGAGCTCACCATGTTCGCCGGCAAGGCCAGCCGCATGGGCGCCCTGGGCCTCGGGATCCTGGTGGTGACGGCGCTGGCGCTGATGTTCACCATCGACCGCACGCTCAACAGCATTTGGCGCGTGAAGAAGGCGCGCCCCTTGGGCCAGCGTGTGCTCGTCTACTGGGCCGCGCTGACGCTGGGGCCACTCGCGCTGGGCATGAGTTTGACGATGACAAGCTACGCTTTGTCGGCGTCCAAAGGCCTGGTCAACAGCCTGCCCGGCGGCTTGCAGCTGTTGCTGAGCTTGATCGAATTTGCACTGGTGGCCACCGCCGCCGCCGGGCTCTTTCACTACATGCCCAACACCTTCGTGCGCTGGCGCCATGCCTGGGCCGGCGCGCTCTTTGTGGCGCTGGGCCTGGAAGCCGCCAAGGCCCTGCTCGCCTGGTATGTGGTGGCGGTGCCCAACTTCTCCGCCATATACGGCGCCTTCGCCACCGTACCGATCTTTCTGTTGTGGGTCTACCTGGTGTGGGTCGTGGTGCTGCTCGGCGCGGTGGTGGCGGCCTACGCGCCGAGTTTGCAGATGGGCCTACGCCGCCACGACGTTAGCGCCGGAGCCCGCTTCCAATTGGCGTTAGCCGTCTTGCGTGAACTGCGCTTGGCGCACGAGGGCAGCTCGCGCGGGCGCAGCGTCACGCAGCTCTCACTTGCCCTGCGGCGCGACCCATTGCAACTCGAAGCCATCCTTGAGCAGCTGGTCGGCATCGACTGGGTTGCACGCCTGGATGAAGACGGTGCACAGCGCCACGTGCTCTTGTGCGACCCGGCCAACACGGTGGCCGCACCGCTGCTCGAAGCGCTGCTGTTGGAGCCAAGTGAACACAACGCCTCATTTCGCCGCGCGGCCGGGTTCGAGCGTTTGACGGTGGCCGAATTGCTGGCGGCTTGAGGGCCTACTCCGGCTCGATCTTCGCCACGCGAATGACGTCGGCCCAGCGTCGAATCTCACTCACCAGAAGTGTTTGCAACTGCTCGGGTGAACTCGCGCGCAGGCGCACGCCCAGGGGCGCCATGCGCTCTTGCACGGAACTCGTAGCCAGCGCATCGCGCAGTGCGCGGTTGAGCCGTTCGACCACCGCAGCGGGCGTGCCCGCAGGTGCAGCCAAGGCGTTCCACGACGCCACGCTGTAGCGCGCCAGGCCTGACTCCTTGACGGTGGGCACCTCGCGCAGGGCAGGGTGGCGCTCGTCGGCGGTGATGGCCAAGGCGCGCACCGTGCCGGCGCTGAGCTGGCCCAGCATCGGCGCCACGATCTCGAAGGCGACGTCGATCTCGCCGGCGCGCAGGGCCGTCAGCACGGCGGGCGAGCCTTTGTAGGGCACCACCAAGGCGTCGATGCCCGCCACCGACTTGAAGTACTCCGCCGCCAGGTGCTGCGTGCTGCCGACAGCGATGCTGCCGATGGTCAACTTGCCCGGCTGGGCTTTGGCCGCAACCAGCACGTCGCTGAGCTGGCCGAAGCGCGAACCGGCGGCGACAAACACACCGAGGTCGAAGAAGCCCAGCGTGCTGATGGGCGCGAAGTCGCGCGTCACTTCAAAGGGCAGCTTTTTGAAGAGCGAGGCACTCAGCGCGTTGCTGTTGCTCATCAAGAGCAAGGTGTAGCCGTCGGGCGCGGCCTTGGCCACGGCGGCGGTGGCGGTGATGCTGCCGGCACTGGGCCGGTTGTCGACGATGACGCTTTGACCGAGGCTCTTGCTCATCGCTTCGGCCACGGCGCGTGCACTCAAGTCAGCCACGCCGCCGGGCGCGAAGGGCACGATGATGGTGATGGGCCGCTCGGGGAAGCGCGCCTGCGCCGCCGCCGGCAAGCCTGCCAGCGCGAGCGCCGCCGCGACGAAAGCGCGGCGTGTCGTAACGCGCATCAAGTCTTAGCCGCCATGCCCAGACGTTCGATGGTCGCCTTCTCGGCCTGGAAACTTTCGCGCGCAAAGCGCGTGTAGTCCTCGGTGTTCATGTAGATCACCGTCTGGTCAAACTTGTCGAACGTGGCCAACACGGCGGGGTCGTCCAGCGTCTTCTTGAAGGCGTCGTGCAGCGTACGTGTGATGGCGGGGTCCATACCTTTAGGGCCGCACACGCCGAAGGGCGAATCCGACACCGTCTTGTAGCCCAACTCGTTCAGCGTGGGCACATGGGGCCAGCGTTTGGTGCGCTTACTTCCGTAGGTAGCCAACAGGCGCAACTTGCCGGCTTCGACATGCGGCGCCCAGCCCGTGGCGTCGCTCGCGGCCATGGTGTGGCCACCCAGGATGGCCTGCATGTTGTCGGCGTTGCCCTTGAAGGGCACGTGGTTGAGCTTGATGCCCGCACGCTGCGCGAACTCTTCCACCGCCAGGTGCGGGCTGGTGCCGATGCCCGTCGACCCGTAGCTGAATTTCTCGGGGTTGGCCTTCGCGTAGTCGACCAGGTCTTTGATGCTCTTGATGGGTGAATCAGCCGGCACCACCAGGCCGAAGGTGTAGCCGGTGAGGCAGGCAATCCAGGTGAAGTCTTTGAGCGTGTCAAACGCCGTCTTTTGCATGTGCGGGATGCGGAACACCCCGTGCGGCAGCTGGCTCAGCACATAGCCGTCGGGCTTGGCGTTGACGAGTTCGTTGGCACCCAGCATGCCGCCCGCGCCGGGCTTGTTGTCGATGATGATTTGCTGGCCCAGCACCTTGGCCGCGCTCTCGGCGATGGCGCGCATCACGGCGTCGGTGGAGCCGCCTGCAGGCCAGGGGCAGATGTAGCGGATGGGCCGCGCCGGGTAGGCCTGCGCCCAGGCGCTGGCGGGCAGTAGGGTGGGCAGCGCGATGCTGCTGGCCGCGGCCGCCGTGTTGACGACAAAACGGCGGCGTGTGGTGTGCTGGGTCATGGGACTCTCCTGTTCAGTCTGCCGTGACCTTACCCGCCCGCACGACTTCCGCCCAGCGGGGAATCTCGCGGGTGATGAGCTCGGTGAATGCCTTAGGCGTGCTCGGCATGGGCAGCGCGCCCTCGGTAGCCAGCTGCTGCGCCACGTCGGGCAAAGCCAGCGCTTTGTTGATCTCGGCGTTGAGCCGCGCTACCAGCGCAGCCGGCGTGCCCGCTGGGGAAACCACGCCGTACCACTGGTCGGCCTCGAAGCCGGGGAAGCCGCTCTCGGCCACCGTGGGCACATCGGGCAGAGCCGCCAAGCGTTGCGTGCTCGACACCGCCAGCGCGCGCAGCCGCCCGCTCTTGATGTGTGGCAGCACGGTGGGCGCACCGGTGAAGCTGGCGTCGATCTGCCCGGCGATGAGGTCGGTCAGTGAAGGGGCGGTGCCGCGGTAAGGGATGTGCAGCACGAAGAGCCCCGCGCGCAACTTCAAGTATTCGAAGGTGATGTGCGCTGCGCTGCCGTTGCCGCCTGAGGAGTAGCTCAAGCGCCCGGGCCGCGCACGCGCCAACGCAAGGAACTCGGTGAAGGTCTTGGCCGGTGACGCGCTGGGCACCACCAGCACATTGGGCACGCGCGCGACCCAAGCCACCGGCGCAAAACTCTTCAGCGGCTCGTAGCCCAGCTTGGGGTAGATGGCAGGGTTGACGGCCAGCGTGCCGATGTGGCCCATCAAGAGCGTATGGCCATCTGCTTGGGCGTTAGCCACCTCGGTCGCACCCAGCGACCCGCCGGCGCCAGGCTTGTTGTCGACGATGACCTGCTGGCCGAGTGCAGCCGCAAGCTTGGGCGCCAACGCCCGCGCCAGGATGTCGGTGCTGCCACCCGGGGTAAAGGGCACCACCAGGCGGATGGAGCGCGTGAACTGTGCCCACGCTTGGGATGTTAGCGATGCCAGCCACGGAGCTAGCAGCACGCCACGCCGGTTCATGTCGGTAGCGGCCTTCAATCCGGCTTGATGCCAGCGCGCTTGACGATGTCGCTCCAGATCCTTTGCTGCTGGGCGATGTAGGCAGCGAACTCTTCAGGTGGCCCGCCGCCGCCCACCGCGCTGTCGCTCGCAAAGCGCTCGGTCACGCTGTTCGATTTCAGCGCCTTCAGCGACTCTTCCTGCAGGCGCTTGACCACGTCACGCGGTGTGCCAGCGGGCGCCAGGATGCCGTACCACTGCGAGGTCTCGAAGTCCTTGAAGCCCATCTCTGCCACGGTGGGCACATCGGGCAACGCCGGCAGCCGCTGTGCCGTGCCCACGGCGATGGCGCGCAGCTTGCCGCTCTTGATATGCGCCATCAGCGCCGGCAAGCCCGCCGAGCTGGCCTGTGTGCGCCCGGCCAGCAAGTCGGTGAGCTGTGGCCCGGTGCCGCGGTAGGGAATGTGCGTGATGAACATGCCCGTCACCAGCTTCAGGTATTCCATCGCCAAATGCCCAGCGCTGGCGTTGCCGGCGGTGCCGTAGTTCAGCTTGCCTGGGTTCTTCTTCACGTAGGCCACGAACTCCTTGAAGTTGGTGGCCGGCACGTCGGGGTGGATGACAAAGAGGTTGGGCACCTTGGCCAGCAGCGTGACGGGGATGAAGTCCTTGTTCACGTCAAAGGGCTGGTTAGGAAAGATGATGGGGTTCACCGCCAGCGAGCCCACGTGGCCGAGGATGATGGTGTGGCCGTCGGGCGCGGCCTTGGCCACGTCCACCATGGCTGGGATGCCGGCGCCGCCGCCTTTGTTGTCGACGAACACCGTCTGGCCAAGTTGCTTGCTCAGCTCATGGGCCACCGTGCGCGCCACGATCTCGCTGGTGCCGCCGGGTGCGAAGGGGACGACGAAGCGGATCGACTGGCGAGGCCAGGTACTTTGCGCGTTAGCAAAGGCGGGCAGCAGGAGGCCGCTGCTGCTGAGCAGGGTGCGTCGGGTCAGGGTCATGGTGGGCTTTCGTGACGGCGTGGAAGCCGCATTTTGCGGGAGCCGTTGGCCCCAGAACCGGTTTGCGTGTTCAGGCCGCGAACGCGACTTCCAACTCGTCGATCAAGCCGCCGACATAGGCCACGGCCTCATGGATGGGCGCGGGCGTGCTCATGTCGATGCCGGCCGCTTGCATCAGCTCCAGCGGCTTGAGCGTGCCACCGGCCTTGAGCACCGAGAGCCAGCGCTCCACGGCTGGCGCGCCCTCATCACGAATGCGCTTGGCCATCGCTGTTGAGGCCACCAGACCCACCGCATACGTGTAGGGATACAGACCCATGTAGTAGTGCGGCTGGCGCATCCAGGTCAAACACGCGCCGTCGTCGATCACCACCGTGTCACCCCAAAAGGCACTGAGGATGTCGCCCTTGAGCTGGCACAAGAGCTGCGCCGTGATGGCTTGGCCGGCTTCGGCCTGGACATAGACGCGGTGCTGCAATTCGGCTTCGAGCAGGTGCGTCACGAAGTTGTGGTGGAAGGTGCCCAGCACTTGCATGATGACGGCGCGGCGCATGCGCTTGTCCGCCGTGCTGGCCAGCAGGTGCTGTGCCAGCAGCATCTCGTTCATGATCGACGGCGCTTCGACAAAGGGCATGGCCGGCCTGGTATTGCCCAGCCGCTGATGCTTCATGGCCAGGCGGAAGTGGCCGCCGTGGCCGAGCTCGTGCGCCAGCGTGAAGACGTTGCGCATGCTGTCGGCCCAGGTGATGAGGATGAACGGATGCACGCCGTAGGGCGTGGCGCAGAAGGCGCCCGATGACTTGCCGACGTTGTCGGCGCGGTCGATCCAACGCTGGCGCCAGGCCTGGTGCAGGTAGTCAGCGTAGTCCGGGCCCATCACCTCCAAGGCTTTGATCACCAGCTCGAAGGCTTCGTCGAAGCTGACGCTCGGGTTGAAGGCCGGGTCCAGTGGTGCCTTGATGTCGCAGTACAGCAGCTTGTCCAAGCCGAGCACACGCTGGCGCAGACGTGCATAACGCTGGAAGTGAGGGGCCAGCTCGGCCTGGATGATTTGCAGGATGTTGCGGTACAGCGCCAGTGGCGTCTTGTGCGGCTGCAAGAGGTAGTGCTCGGTGCTCTCGTACTTGCGCAAGCGCGCCATCACCACGTTCTTCTGCACTTCGGTGGCGAAGGTAGCGGCGTAGGTATTGCGAAAGGCATGGAGCCCGGCGCTGAATGAGTCCCAGGCACCACGGCGCACGTTCACGTCATCGTGCGACTCGTAGCTGGACTCAAAAGCATTGAAGGAATTGGCGTGCTGCAAACCGGCGGCGTCGCGGAAGGGCGCGAACTGGATGTCGTTCGTCTTCGAGCGGCTGTAGATCATGTAGGGCGCGCCGAAGACCTCGCCCAATGCGGCCAGCGTCTCTTCGGTATCAGCATGCAGCCGGTGCGGCCGCGTATCCAGCAGGTCTTGCAAGGTCACGCGGTGCGCGGCCAGGCCCGGCTCGCTGGCCAGCCATTGCGCCACGCGCCCCTCGGGCAGGGCCAGCAGTTCCGAGTCGACGAAGGCTGTGCTGGCGTCGATGCTGGCGGCCAAGGCGTACACGCGCGCCATGTCGGCCTGGCTTTGCGGATTCGTGCCGTCCTCGGCGTTGCGCAGCGAGGCGAACGAGAACGCGCGAAACAGGCGAACTTGCAGCGCATCGACGGCGTCCAGAACCCGCAGCAGCATGGCCGCACTCTCGCCCAGCCGGCCATGAAACAGGTGCAGCTCGGCGCGCGCGGCGTCCAGGGCGGTGAGCTCACTCTGCCAATGGGCAGACGAAGCAAACAAGTCGTCAAGGTTCCAGGTCTGCTCGATAGGAACGGCCGCACGGGCGAGTCGGTCTTGCATGGTGGGTTCTCGTGGCGAATGAAAAAAATCAGTGACCTGAGGCGAGCTCGCGCGGTGCCGTCGTGTCGGGCGTTAGCTCTGCCTGCCACGGGTCATAGGGGTAAAGCCACTCGTTGCGTGAGCGTGCGATGTCGCGCGCCGCAAACGCCTCGCGCATGGCCTGCGCGTCGACCAGATGGTAGAGCTCACCCAT
>JANMMH010000270.1:0-10064 GCA_031373055.1 Rubrivivax sp.
TATGGCGCACCTGTTCATGCACCAGACGCACCACCGGGGCCAGGTGCACGCCATGATCAGTGGCACCAGCGTGGCACCTCCGCAGCTTGACGAATTCCTGATGGCCAGCGAAGGCCACTTGCGCGGTTCCGACATGGCCGCGCTGGGTTGGCGCGAAGATCAAATTTGGCCCACCTAGAATGACCTGAAGGTCGTCGTCGCGCGACCAACGTGCGCCCCTTCAGGAGTCTTCATGCCGGTGCTCAGCTCCAAACTCTCAGCTCGGTCGGAAGAGTTCAAAGCCAGCGCTTTGGCGATGCGCGCGCTGGTCGATGACCTGCACGTACAGCTCGCCAAGATTGCACTCGGCGGCGGCGAGGTCGCCCGCGCAAGGCACAGCGCACGCGGCAAGTTGTTGCCTCGCGAGCGCGTGGAAATGCTGCTTGATCCCGACACGCCCTTTCTTGAAATCGGTGGCCTCGCGGGCTTGGCGATGTACGACAACGCGGCACCCGGCGGTGGCCTCATCGCCGGCATCGGCCGCGTCTCGGGTGTCGAGTGCATGGTGGTGTGCAACGACGCCACCGTGAAGGGCGGCACCTACTACCCCGTCACCGTGAAGAAGCACTTGCGCGCGCAAGAGATCGCGCAGCAAAACCGCCTACCCTGCCTCTACCTTGTGGACAGCGGCGGCGCCAACTTGCCCAACCAGGACGAGGTCTTCCCCGATCGCGAGCACTTCGGTCGCATCTTCTACAACCAGGCGCAGATGTCCTCGCTGGGCATCCCGCAAATCGCGGTGGTGATGGGTTCGTGCACGGCCGGCGGCGCCTACGTGCCAGCGATGAGCGACGAGACCATCATCGTCAAGAACCAGGGCACGATCTTTCTCGGTGGCCCGCCGCTGGTGAAGGCGGCCATTGGTGAGATCGTCAGCGCTGAAGACCTGGGTGGCGGCGACGTGCACACGCGCTTGTCGGGCGTGGCCGACCACCTGGCTGAAAACGACATGCATGCGCTGGCCATTGCGCGCAGCATCGTCGCCAATTTGAACTGGCGCAAAGACCCGCAGCTGCTGCACGCTGCACCACGCGCGCCGCTGTTTGATGCCAGCGAACTGCACGGCGTGATTCCCGTCGATGCACGCAAGCCTTTTGACGTGCGCGAGATCATTGCCCGCATCGTCGACGGCAGCGAGTTCGACGAATTCAAGGCCCGCTACGGCGCCACGTTAGTCACCGGCTTCGGCCACATCGAAGGCATGCCCGTGGGCATCGTCGCCAACAACGGCGTGCTGTTTTCCGAAAGCGCGATGAAGGCCGCCCACTTCATCGAGCTGTGCTGCCAGCGGCGGGTGCCGCTCGTCTTCTTGCAGAACATCACCGGCTTCATGGTCGGGCGCAAGTACGAAGCCGAAGGCATCGCCAAACACGGCGCGAAGATGGTCACGGCGGTGGCCACGGCCACGGTGCCGAAGTTCACGCTCATCATCGGCGGCAGTTTTGGCGCCGGCAACTACGGCATGTGCGGCCGCGCCTACAGCCCGCGCTTCTTGTGGATGTGGCCCAACGCGCGCATCAGCGTGATGGGGGGAGAGCAGGCTGCCGCCGTGCTGGCCACCGTTAAGCGAGACGGCATTGAAGGCAAAGGCGGGGCCTGGTCGGCCGATGACGAGGCCGCGTTCAAGCAGCCCATCCTCGACCAGTTTGCCCACCAGGCGCACCCGTACTTTGCCAGCGCACGCCTGTGGGACGACGGCGTGATCGACCCCGCCGACACGCGCCGCGTGCTGGCGCTGGCGATCTCGGCGAGCCTGAATGCGCCGATTCCGCTGGCGCCGAAGTTCGGTGTTTTCCGGATGTAGTGTACGATGTGTGCACTTTTTAGTTTTCACACACATCATGCGCACTAACATCGATATTGATGATGCTTTGATGGAGCAGGCCATGAAGGCCGGCCCCTACAAAACGAAGAAGGATGCCGTCGAGGCCGGGCTCAAGCTCTTGGCACGCCAGGTGGCCTACCGCGAGATCTTGAAGTGGCGCGGCAAGCTCAAGTGGGAGGGCGACGAGTCGATTGACTGGACCGTGCCTGACGCCAGCAGCCCCGACACGGTGCTTTTGGCGCGCGAGCCTGCACCGCCGCCCTTTGGCGGCAGTGGCGGCAGTGGCGGCAGCGCGAGAAACCCCGTCACCAAGCCGCAGGTCCAAGCCAAGCTCAACCCCGTGGTCAAGCGCCGTGCTGGTCGTTGACTCCAGCGTCTGGATCGACCACTTCCGCGACGAGCCCACGCCCGGTGCCGCGCTCTTGCGCCACCTGCTGGACCGCGGCGAAGTGCGCATCGTCGTGCCCGACCTCGTGCTCTTTGAAGTGCTGCGCGGCTTTCGCCATGAGCGTGCACATCGCCAGGCGCGGCTCTTGATGGAAAGCCTGGGCATCGAAGCCACCGGTGGCGCCGAGTGGGCTTTGAACGCCGCCCAGCACTACCGCGCGATGCGCGCCCAGGGCTTCACACTGAGCAGCCCGATCGACGTGCTGCTTGCCGCGTGGTGCATCGAGCAGGACTACGCGCTCTTGCATCGCGACAGCGACTTCGACGCCTTTGAAGACCTGCGCGGCCTGCGCGTCTGGCGCCACTGAACGCGACCCATGTCCAGCATCTACGATCTACCCGAACACGAGCTGCTGCGCGAGCAGGTAGCGCGCTTCATCGCACGTGAAGTCGAGCCGCATGCACGGGCCTGGGAAGTCGCCGGCTGCGTGCCGCGCGAGGTATTGCGCCGCATGGGCCGGGCCGGCTTGCTCGGCTTGATGTTCGCGCCCGAACACGGTGGCGGCGGCGCGGACGCGATGGCCAACCTGGTGTTCGCCGAGGCGCTGTCGCAAAGCACGTTTGGCGGCTTCATCATCACCGTGCTCGTGCACACCGACATGGCCGCACCGCATCTGCACCACGCCGGCAACGCGCATCAGCAAGCGCGGTGGATGCCCGGCATCACGGCCGGCGAGTGCATCACTGCAGTCGCCATCACCGAGCCCGCCGCAGGCTCCGACGTGGCTGGCATGCGCAGCACGGCGCGCCGCGACGGCGACAGTTGGATCATCAACGGCAGCAAGCTCTTCATAACCAACGGCGTCCACGCCGACCTGGTTTTCGTGGCCGCGCGTACGGGCACGGCGCGCCACGCCATCACCATGTTCGCGGTGGAAAAAGGCACGCCAGGCTTCACGGTAGGTCGAGCGTTAGACAAGACCGGCTGGCTCAGCTCCGACACCGCCGAGCTGCACTTCGATAGCTGCCGCATCCCCGACAGCCAGCGCCTCGGTGAAGTCGACCGCGGTTTCGCCTCGGTGATGAAGAACTTCCAAACCGAGCGCATCGCCCTGGCGGCCATGGCTGTGGGCCACTGCACGCAAGCACTCAAGCTAACGCTCGAGTACGTGCAATCGCGCCAGGCTTTTGGCGCGCCGCTGTGGGACAAACAAAGCGTGCGCCACCGCCTGGCCATGTGCGACGCCAAGACACGCGCCGCGCGCCAGTTCACCTATCACTGCGCATGGCGCGTGACGCAGGGCCACGACATCGTGCAGGACGTGTCGCTGCTCAAGGCGCTCACCGGCGAGCTGGTCAACGAGGTCACGCAGACCTGCCAGCAGTTCCACGGCGGCATGGGCTACATGCGTGGCACAGCGATCGAGCGGCTGTGGCGCGACGCGCGCATCCTGGCCATCGGCGGTGGCGCCACCGAGGTCATGCTCGACGAAGCTGCCAAACGTTACTGAGGGTACTGATGAACATCACGGCATCCACACTCGACATCCGTCGCACCAGCCCGCATGTCGCCGAGGTCTGGCTCAATCGCCCCGAGGTGCGCAACGCCTTCAACGACGAGGTGATCGGCGAGCTCACGCATGTCTTCACGCAGTTGGGTCAAGACAACGAGCTGCGCGTCATCGTGCTCGGTGGTCACGGCAAGGCCTTTTGCGCTGGCGCCGACTTGAACTGGATGCGCACCATGGCCGGCTACAGCTGGGCCGACAACCACGCCGACACCTCGCGCCTGGCGCAGATGTTGTGGACGCTGTACAGCTGCCCCGTGCCCATCGTTGGCCGCATGCATGGTGACTGCTACGCCGGTGGCGTGGGCCTGGCGGCCGTGTGTGACGTGCTGATAGCGGCCGACACGATGCAGTTCTGTCTGAGCGAAGCGCGCCTGGGGCTCCTGCCCGCGACCATTGGTCCGTACGTCGTCAAAGCCATGGGCGAGCAAGCCGCGCGCCGCTACTTCATCACTGCCGAGCGTTTTGACGCGGAGGCGGCGCGTGCCATGGGCTTGGTGCATGAAGTCGTCAGCAACATGCAACTCGACGCCAAGATCGCCGACATCGTGGGCGCGCTCGTGGCCAATGGCCCGGCGGCGGTGCGGGCCTGCAAACAATTGGTCAAGGATGTGTCGGCCCGGCCCATCGACGCGGCGTTGCGTGAACTCACCGCCAGCCGCATCGCCGACATTCGCGCCAGCGCCGAAGGCCGCGAAGGTGTGGCAGCGTTCCTCGGCAAGCGCAGCGCATCCTGGAGACCCGAATGAGCCTTGACACCACGCAGCTGCTGGCCGTCGCCGCCGCCATGGGCTGGGCCAGCGGCCTGCGCCTTTACGCCGTGCTCTTCTTCACCGGGCTGGCGGGGCAGATGGGCTGGGTCTCGCTGCCCAGCGGCCTGACGATGCTGCAAAACCCGGTGGTCATGGGTGCCAGCGGTTTGATGCTGGCCGTTGAGTTTTTCGCCGACAAGATCCCGGGGCTGGACACGCTCTGGGACGCCGTGCACACCTTCATCCGCATCCCCGCCGGTGCAGCGTTAGCGGGTGCTGCGTTCGGCGGCGACTCTAGTGCCTGGGCTATGGCCGCGGCACTCATGGGCGGCACGCTGGCGGCCACCGCGCACACCGCCAAAGCGACCACGCGCGCGGCGGCCAACACCTCGCCCGAGCCCTTTTCCAACATCGGCTTGTCGCTGGTGGGTGATGCTGCGGTGCCGGCGATGTTGTGGACGGCGTGGAACGAGCCGATGTGGTTCTTCGTGGCGCTGGGCCTGGCGTTGGCGCTGGCCATCAGCGTGACCTACGTGCTGTGGCGCTTCTTGCGCGGCTTGTGGGCGCGCTTCGTTGGCCCGCAGGCCACGCCGGCATGGCACGGCTGACACGTGACGATGCTGACGATGCGGTTGTGCCTGCTGCTCGCCGCGCTGTGTGGTGTCAACACGTGGGTTAGCGCGCAAACGCCACCGGTTGTTAGCGTCGCCATACAGCTCGCGCGTGATCTGCGCGAAGAGGTTCAGCAGCTTGCCGTCACCGTGAAGTCCCTGGCCGGCGTCGAGGTCACCGGCGCGATGACGCTCACCAGCTATCGCCCGGCCGGCGAGGGCCCGTTCCCTTTGGTCGTGATGAACCAC
Organism: Rubrivivax sp.; assembly: GCA_031373055.1. Lineage (GTDB taxonomy): Bacteria > Pseudomonadota > Gammaproteobacteria > Burkholderiales > Burkholderiaceae_C > Rubrivivax. Next base: position 5,432 of record JANMMH010000270.1, read on the forward strand.
GGCCGCGCCATTGCCGAACGCCGAGCTGTGCAGGGCCGCCAGCGCTACGAGCCGCTCGCGCGCTACCTCGTGAGCAAAGGCTTCGCGGTGATGGTGCCCACGAGGCTGGGTTACGGCGACACCTACGGCCAGTTCGACCCCGAAGCTGCAGGCCGCTGTGCCAGCTTGCAAATCGAGTCCATGTCGATGGCCACCTCAGACCAGGTGCTTGCTGCGGTGGCGCATGCACGCACGCTGCCTTGGGTCGACGCCACACGCTGGGTGGTGATGGGTCAGTCGGTCGGTGGGCTGGCGGCGGTGGCGGTGGCCTGGCGCAACCCCCCGGGCCTGGTCGCAGCCATCAACCTTGCCGGTGGCGCCGGTGGCAACCCTGAGCAGCGCCCCGGCGACCCTTGCTCGCCGCAGGTGACCGAAGCGCTGTGGCGGCGCAAGGCTGCTGACGCCAGCGTGCCGATGTTGTGGCTGTACTGGGCCAACGACCGCTACTGGGGCGCCGAGTGGCCGCAGCGCTGGGCGCGTGCCTGGCAAGACGGGGGCGGTCGCGTCGAGTTCCACCAGCTGCCCGCCATCGGCGCCGACGGTCACTCGGGTTTGTCGCTGGACATGGACCGCTGGGTGCCCATCGTCGAGGCCTACCTTGCGCGCGTTGGCTTCACGCAGCCTGGCCTGGTGGCGCGGCCGGCAGCGACGGACTTCGCTGCGCTGGACGACATCGACAAGTTTCCCGGTGGGCGCAACGCTCGCGCCACCTACCAGACGCGCTTCTTGTCCGCCAAACCGCCGCGCGCCTTTGCGCTGGGTAGTGACGGCAGCTTTGGCTGGGCCACGGGCGACTGGGCAGCAGGCCGCGCGCTGGGCTTTTGCCAAAGTGCGCGCGGCGTGGCTTGCAAGCTCTACGCACTGGACGACACTGTGGTCTGGGTGCCTTGACTCGGGAGACGAGATGTTCAGCAAGATCTTGATAGCGAACCGTGGCGAGATTGCGTGCCGAGTGGCCGCCACCGCACGGCGCCTGGGCGTGAAGACCGTGGCGGTGTATTCCGACGCCGACGCTAACGCCAAACATGTGCGTGCTTGCGACGAAGCGGTGCATGTTGGCGGCAACGCGCCGCGCGAGAGTTACCTGCGCTGGCAAGTGATCATCGACGCCGCGCGCGCCACAGGCGCGCAGGCCATCCACCCCGGCTACGGCTTCCTGAGCGAGAACGAAGCCTTTGCACAGGCTTGTGCCGATGCCGGCATCGCCTTCATCGGCCCGCCGCCCGGGGCCATAGCCGCCATGGGCAGCAAGAGTGCCGCCAAGACCTTGATGCAAGCCGCGGGCGTGCCGTTGGTGCCGGGTTACCACGGCCGCGACAACGACCCCGCGCTCTTGCAGCGCGAGGCCCAAGCCATGGGCTTCCCCGTGCTCATCAAGGCCAGCGCGGGCGGTGGTGGCAAGGGCATGCGCCGTGTGGACCAGGCGCAGGATTTCGCCGCCGCGCTGGCCTCATGCCAGCGCGAGGCCAAGGCCAGCTTTGGTGACGACCACGTGCTGGTTGAGCGTGCTGGGGTGCGCCCGCGTCACATCGAGATCCAGGTCGTTGGCGACAGCGACGGGCAGATCATTCATCTCTTCGAGCGCGACTGCTCGGTGCAGCGGCGCCATCAAAAAGTGCTGGAAGAAGCGCCCGCACCAGGCTTGACCAACGTGCGCCGCGCCGAGATGGGTGCGGCGGCGGTGGCGGCGGCCAAGGCGGTCGGGTATGTGGGCGCGGGCACCGTCGAGTTCATTGCCGAAGAGCGCGATGACGGTGATTTGAAGTTCTATTTCATGGAGATGAATACGCGGTTGCAAGTCGAGCACCCGGTCACCGAGGCCATCACCGGGCTTGACCTCGTCGAGTGGCAACTGCGCATCGCCGCCGGCCAGCCGCTGCCGCTGCGCCAGGAGCAGCTCGCGATGCGTGGCCACGCCATCGAAGCGCGCATCTGCGCCGAAAACCCCGACGCCAACTTCATGCCCGCCACCGGCAGCCTGCATGTCGCGCGTTGGCCCGAGCATGTCGCGTTCGAGCGCTCGGACACGCTGGCGCGCGTGGACAGCGGCGTGCGTGAGGGCGACGCCATCACGCCGCACTACGACTCGATGATCGCCAAGCTCATCGTCTGGGGCGACGACCGCGCGCAAGCCCTGGCGCGTATGGACGCGGCGCTGCGCGACACGCACATCGTCGGCCTGCACACCAACGTCGCCTTCCTGCGCCGCGTGGTCGGCACACATGCCTTTGCCACCGCCGACCTGGACACCGCCTTGATCGAGCGCGAGCGCGTGGCCTTGTTTGAAACACCCGGGCTGCCCAACGAATGGGCGGCGGCAGGCGTGCTGGCGCACCGACTGGCGGCCGAAGCGGCGATGGAAGACGCCGACCCGTGGTCGCGCCGCGACGGCTGGCGCATGCTGGGCGGCGCGCGGCGGCGGCTGGAGTTGCAGGTAGCTGGCGCGGCCATGCCGCTGGTCATTGAACGCCTGCACGACGGCGCCACCGTCATGCAGCTGGGCGACGCGCGACACCACTTCGCCGCGCTCGCTCTGGGCGTGCAGCGCTTTGACGTGTGCCTGGGCGACGCCCGCGCCACGCTCACCGTCTACGCGCAGGGCGAGCAGTTCACCGTCTTCGCCCAGGGTGCTGGCGTGGCCGGCAGCGCCACGGTGCTGGAAATCGACCCCATCGCGCACGCCGGCGACCACGCCGCTGAAGGCGGGCGGCTCACAGCGCCCATGCCTGGCAAGGTGGTGAGCTTTCTCACCAGCAAGGGCCAGCGCGTCAGCCGTGGCCAAGCGCTGGCGGTGATTGAAGCGATGAAGATGGAACACACCATCAGCGCGCCGCATGACGGCGTGGTGCTGGAGCTGCTCTTTGAAGCCGGTGACCAGGTCGCCGAGGGCGGCGAGCTGCTGCGGCTGGGGCCGGTTTAACGACCGGGCCGCGGGCGCTGCCGTCGCAGCGCACCGAGCCAGCTTGCCGGCCAACGCGAAGGCGGGCTGCTCTGCGAGTCGGGCCACAAGGCGCCGGGCTGCGAGGCGGCCAACTCGTCTTGTTCGGTGGCGTCGCGGAACTGCTGCGCCAGCATGGCCAGGTCGCTGCCGCGCAGGGCGTCGCACACCAGCAGCACGTCGCGTGCGTAGAGTGGCTGCGCCAACATGCGCAGCGGGTCGATGCCCTGGCCAAGCTCGCGCAGCAGCAGCACGTCCAGGCGCTGCGCGATCTTGTGGCGAAGGGATAGGGTCGGCGACATGGTCACAGTGTGAACGCGAGTGGTGGCACTGGCCATCCCCCAAAGGTGTCATGGGCCAGGGCGTGCCTGTGAATACGCACTGGACAAGACCGCCCAGATATAGTTCGGCGCGACTTCATGGGCTGCACCAGCATGCTTCCTTCCTTCGTCAAGCTAGTTGAGGTTGGCCCGCGCGACGGGCTTCAAAACGAGGCTGCGGTGGTGACGGCGGCGCAGAAAATCGAGCTTGTGCAGCGCCTGCAACACGCTGGCTGCAAAGAGATTGAAGTCACCAGTTTCGTCAGCCCCAAGTGGGTGCCGCAGATGGCCGACAACGCCGAGGTCATGGCGGGCATCAAGCGTCGCCATGATGTGCGCTATTCGGTGCTCACACCGAACATGAAGGGGCTGGAAGCCGCACTGCTGACCAAGCCTGACGAAGTGGTGGTCTTTGCTGCCGCCAGCGAGGCCTTCAGCCAACGCAACATCAACTGTTCCATCGATGAGAGCGTGCAGCGCTTCGCACCGGTGGTGGTGGCCGCGCACGCTGCCGGCGTCAAGGTACGTGCGGCGGTGTCGTGCGCGCTGGGCTGCCCCTACCAGGGTGACGTGTCGCTCGATGAGGTGGAGCGCGTGGTGCGGCTGATGAAAGACATCGGCGTGGACCACTGCGGCATGGCCGACACCATCGGCGTGGGCACGCCCCGGCGCACGCAGATGGTGATGGAGCGCGCGCTCAGGCACTTCGCGCTGGTAGAGGTCAGCGGCCACTTTCACGACACCTACGGCCAGGCGCTGGCCAACATCTACGCCAGCCTGGAATTGGGCGTGGCCACCTTTGACGCCAGCGTGGCCGGCCTGGGCGGCTGCCCCTACGCCAAGGGCGCGACGGGCAACGTGGCCACCGAAGACGTGGTCTTCATGCTGCATGGCATGGGGATTAGCACGGGCATCGAGCTCGACGCGCTGGTCGACGCGGGCGCCTATATCAGCGGCGTGATCGGCCGCGCGCCGGCGTCGCGTGTGAGCCGCGCGCTGCTCGCCAAACGTGGCGTGGCGCCGGCGATGACATGAGCAAGCCCGTGCCCAGCCCCTGCAACAGTATCTGCCGCATCGACACAGCCAGCGGCTGGTGCGAAGGCTGCCTGCGCACGCTGAACGAAGTGGCGGCCTGGTCGATGCTGGACGACGCCGGCAAGCGCGCCGTGTGGCTGGAGCTCGGCCGCCGCCGCGTGCAGCGCCGCCGCCAGCAGGCCGACGACGGCGCAGCCCAGGAGCGCAAAGCATGAAGCGCATCATGTTCTGGTTCGACGTTATCTCGCCCTTCGTGCACCTGGCCTTCGAGCGGCTGCCGCAAGTGCTGGAAGGCTGCTCG
>JANMMH010000289.1:0-9507 GCA_031373055.1 Rubrivivax sp.
CGTCGGCGAACGTGACGATCGACAACCTCTTCAACAGCCCCGACGGCCTGGCCTTCGACAGCTTCGGTCGGCTGTGGATCCAAACAGATGGCAGTTACGCCAACAGCGGGGACTTCGCCAACATGGGCAACAACCAGATGCTGGTGGCCGACCCCGTCAGCAAAGAGATTCGCCGCTTCCTGGTCGGCCCTTCGGGCTGCGAAATCACCGGCATCACCTGGACACCCGACCGCCAGACGATGTTCGTCAACGTGCAGCACCCAGGCGAAGTGGGCGGCCATCCGCGCGCGCCCAAGGACGCTGCCGGGGTGGTGCTCAACGACAACGCCATCGCACGCAACGCCACCGTGTTCTCGCAGTGGCCCACGGCCGGCGCGCGGCCGCGCGCGGCCACGGTGGTGGTGCGGCGCAGTGACGGCGGCGGAGTGGGCGGCTGTGCGACGGTCGAGCTAGCTCGCTGAATTGCGAAGCGGCGCCTCGGCGCCGCTTTGCATTGCCGCGTTGGGGGGCGCCTTCCGTGGTTCTCGCGCGCGGGGTTGATCGTGTACTTCGGGATCTCGATCGTCACGTCCTGGTCCGACAAGATGGCCTGGCACGACAGGCGCGAGGTGGGCGTCAGGCCCCAGGCGCGGTCGAGCAAGTCCTCTTCGCTGTCATCCATCTCGCCCAGGGACGCGAGGCCCTCTTTGACGATGACATGGCAGGTGGTGCAGGCGCAGCTGAGCTCGCAGGCATGCTCGATGGCGATCCCGTTGTCGAGCAGCGCCTCACACACGGACGTGCCACGTGGCGCTTCAATGCTGTCGCCCAGCGGGCAGTACTCGGGGTGCGGCAGGATGTGGATGACGGGCATGGTGTTCTCGATCAAACGTCTTCGATGCGCCGCCCGGCGAGTGCCTGGCGGATGCCCTGGTTCATGCGCCGCGCTGCGAAGTCTTCGGTGCCGGCGGTGAGGGCTTCCACCGCCGCTTCGATAGCGTGCGCGTCGTCGCCCGTGGCGGCTTCGCTCGCAGCTGTCAGCAGTGCCTCAACAGCCTGACGCTCGCTGTCGTCGAGCAAGTTGCCGTCGCCGGCCATGGCCGAACGTGTGGCCAGCACCAGGCGCTCGGCGTCGACACGGGCCTCGCGCAGCGAGCGTGCGGCCATGTCGCCTTCGGCATGCGCGAAGCCGTCTTTGAGCATCTGCGCGAACTGGTCGTCGCTCAGGCCATAGCTCGGCTTGACGACGACCGAAGCTTCGACGCCAGAGCCGGTCTCCAGCGCGCTTACGGAGAGCAGGCCGTCGGCGTCGACCTGGAAGCTCACGCGGATACGCGCGGCGCCGGCGACCATGGGCGGGAAGCCGCGCAATTCGAACCGTGCTAACGATCGACATTCACTGACCAGCTCGCGCTCGCCTTGCACGACGTGGATGGCCATCGCCGTCTGGCCGTCCTGGTAAGTCGTGAACTCCTGCGCCTTGGCCACGGGGATGGTGGTGTTGCGCTCGATCACGCGCTCGACCAGGCCGCCCATGGTCTCCAGTCCGAGCGAAAGCGCGATGACATCCAGCAGCAGCAAGCCGTCACCGCCCCGCGCATTGCCCGCCAGCGCATCGGCCTGAATCGCCGCGCCGATGGCCACCACCTCGTCGGGGTTGACGTTGGTCAGCGGCGCTTTGCCGAAGAGTTCGCCCACGCTGGTGCGCACCAGCGGCATGCGTGTGGAGCCGCCGACCAGCACGACGCCTTGCACGTCCTCGCGCTGCACGCGCGCGTCGCGCAGCACCTTGCGCACGGCGGCCAGGGTTTTGGCCATGAGCGGTTGCGCCAAGGCTTCCAGCTGCGCGCGTGATACCGCAACGCTGCGTGGTCCGGACGTCAGCATCACATCGAAGCTAGCGCTTGGCGCGCTGCTCAGGGTTTCCTTGACGGCGCGTGCGGCCGTCAAGGCAGCGCGCTTGTCGTGGGCTGAGCTGGCGTCAACGCCGAGCTGGCCCAGCGCCCACGCGGCCACGGCAGCATCGATGTCGTCGCCACCAAGTGCGGCATCACCGCCCGTGGCCACGACTTCGAAGACGCCTCGGCTCAAGCGCAGCAGCGAGATGTCAAAGGTGCCGCCGCCCAGGTCGTACACGGCGTACAAGCCTTCGCTGCCATGCTCCAGGCCGTAAGCCACTGCTGCGGCGGTGGGCTCGCTGATCAGGCGCAGCACGTGCAGGCCGGCCATCTCGGCGGCGTCTTTGGTGGCCTGGCGCTGCGCGTCATCAAAGTAGGCCGGCACGGTGATGACGGCGCCGAAGAGATCGTCGCCCAGTGAGTCCTCGGCGCGCTGGCGCAGGCTTGCCATGATCTCGGCGGAGACTTCGACCGGGGACTTGTCGCCTTCGCGGGTGGTGATGCTCAGCATGCCAGGCTGATCCACAAAGCGGTAGGGCAGCTTGTTGTGGCCTTGCACGTCGGCCAGGCTGCGGCCCATGAAACGCTTGACGGAGACGACCGTGTTCTGCGGGTCGTCGGCCTGCGCGGCTTGCGCTGTGTAGCCAATCTGGCGACGGCCTTGTTCGAGATACCGCACGACGGACGGCAGCAGCACGCGCCCTTCGCCGTCAGGCAAGCACTCGGCGACGCCGCTGCGTACGCTGGCCACCAGCGAATGCGTGGTGCCGAGGTCAATGCCCACGACCAGGCGGCGCTGGTGCGGGTCGGGCGATTGGCCGGGTTCGGAGATCTGCAGCAGTGCCATGCGGGTTCAATGATCAGGTTTCGAGCGCTTCAAGTCGCGCATGGATGTCTTGGCGAAAGCGCTGTACGAACATCAGTGCGCGTACTTTTTCAGCGGCGGCTGGGGCGTCTTGGGCGTCGTCAAGCAGCCCTTGCACTTGGGCCAACAGGTGGCTTTCGCTGGCGGCGATATCGGCGTCAATGGCCTGCACTTGCCACAACGTGTGCGCGTCGTCCAGTGCCTCGCGCCATTGCATTTGCTGCACCAGAAAGTCGCGCGGCATGGCCGTGTTGCGCTCGGCGTTGATGGCCGCACCGCGCAGCTCGCACAAGTAGGCGGCGCGCGCCAGGGAGTCTTTCAAACAGGCATGCGCTTCGTTGATGCGCACGGCCCATTGCATGGCCACGCGCTGCGATGCGGCGCCTTGCGCGGCAAAGCGGTCGGGGTGCGCGCTGGCTTGCAAATCGCGCCAACGCGCGTCCAGCTCGCTGCGCTCCTGGGCCATGCGCTGGGGCAAGCCAAAGAGTGTGAAGTGGTCGTCGTCCAGCTTCATAACACTTTGGCCATGAAATGCGAGAGGCCGTTGTCGGGGTAGCCGCCGAAGGCTGCCCGGCGCACATACCCGCAGCGTTGATACAGCTGCACGGACTGCGTTTGCGCCTCGCCGGTTTCGAGCAAGGCTTGCGTGAAGCCTTCAACGCGCAGCATGGCTTCGAGTTGCGCCAGCAGCTGCTGCGCGATACCTTGGCCGCGCGCTGCGGGCGCCACCATCATGCGTTTGATCTCGCCATACGGCTGACCAGCGGTCTCGGCTTCGGCCGGCATGCGCCGCACCGCGCCGCAGCCCACCAAGACATCGCCCTGCCATGCCGTGAGCATGCTTACTTCGCTAGCTAGCAAGGCTTGCACGTCGAGGATGTGGTTCTCATCGGGCGTGTACAGCGTGAGCAGGTAGCGGTCGAGCTCAGCCAGCAACGCCACCACCTGCGGGTGGTCGGCGCGTTCGGGGCGGACGGTGATGGCTGCTGTCATGTCGGGGCCGCAAAGACGAAGGCGCGGCAAAAATGCACCGCGCCCTGTGCCAGCGTGATGGGCGTTAGACGCGGAACGACTCTCCGCAGCCGCAGCGGTCTTTTTCGCGCGGGTTGTGGAACTTGAAGCCTTCGTTCAAGCCCTCGCGCACGAAGTCGAGCTCGGTGCCGTCGATATAGGGCAGGCTCTTGGGGTCGATCAAGACCTTGACGCCGTGGTCTTCGAAGATCACGTCTTCGGGTGCCACATCGTCAGCGTATTCGAGCTTGTAAGCCAGACCCGAGCAGCCGGTGGTCTTCACGCCCAGGCGCACGCCCACACCTTTGCCGCGCCGCGCCAGGTAGCGCGTGACATGCCGCGCCGCGGCTTCAGAAAGAGTGACGGCCATGGTGCTTAGTGCGTCGCGGCAGCAGCAGCAACAGCGGCAACACCGACGCCGTGCTTGGCTTTGTAGTCTTCCACCGCCGCCTTGATGGCGTCTTCAGCCAGGATCGAGCAGTGAATCTTCACGGGCGGCAGCGCCAGCTCTTGCGCGATGTGGGTGTTCTTGATGGTCAAGGCTTCGTCCAGGCTCTTGCCCTTGACCCACTCGGTGACGAGCGAGCTCGACGCGATGGCCGAGCCACAGCCGTAGGTCTTGAAGCGCGCGTCTTCGATCAGCCCGGTCTCGGGGTTGACCTTGATTTGCAGCTTCATCACGTCGCCGCAAGCCGGCGCGCCGACCATGCCGGTGCCCACGGTCTCGTCGCCTTTGTCGAAGGAGCCGACGTTGCGTGGGTTTTCGTAATGTTCAACAACTTTTTCGCTGTAGGCCATGGTGCTACTCCTGGGAGTTAGTCGATAGACAGGGGGCGCTTAGTGCGCCGCCGAATGCTTGAGAGGGGCCGCGCTCAATGCGCCGCCCATTGAATGGTGCTGATGTCGATGCCGTCTTTGAACATCTCCCACAGTGGCGAGAGTTCCCGCAGCTTGGCCACGCGGTCTTGCAGCAGGCTGACTGCCGTGTCGATCTCTTCAACCGTGGTGAAGCGGCCGATGGTCATGCGCAGGCTGGAATGCGCCAGCTCGTCGCTGCGGCCAAGCGCGCGCAGCACGTAGCTCGGCTCCAGGCTGGCCGAGGTGCAGGCCGAACCCGAAGACACCGCAATGCCCTTCACACCCATGATCAAAGACTCGCCTTCGACGTAGTTGAACGACGCGTTCAGGTTGTGGGGCACGCGCCGCGTCATGTCGCCGTTGATGAAGACCTGCTCGATACCGGCAATGCCTTTGAGCAGCCGCGCTTGCAGCATGCGGATGCGCTCGCTCTCGACACCCATCTCGACGCGCGCGATGCGGAATGCTTCGCCCATGCCCACACATTGGTGCGTGGGCAAGGTGCCCGAGCGCATGCCACGCTCGTGGCCGCCGCCGTGCATTTGCGCTTCCAGGCGCACGCGCGGTTTGCGCCGCACGTACAGCGCGCCAATGCCTTTGGGGCCGTAGGTTTTGTGCGATGCGAGGCTCATCAGGTCGACGGGCAAGGTGGCCATGTCGATCGCCACTTTGCCGGTGGCCTGCGCGGCGTCGACGTGAAAGATGATGCCGCGCTCGCGGCAGATCGTGCCTATGGTGGGGATGTCTTGGATGACGCCGATTTCGTTGTTGACGAAGAGCACCGAGGCCAGGATGGTGTCTGGGCGCAATGCGGCCTTGAACTTGTCGAGGTCGAGCAAGCCGTCTTCCTGCACGTCGAGGTAGGTGACTTCAAAGCCCTGGCGCTCAAGCTCGCGCATGGTGTCGAGCACGGCCTTGTGCTCGGTCTTCAAGGTGATGAGGTGCTTGCCGCGGCTGCTGTAGAAATGCGCCGCGCCTTTGATGGCGAGGTTGATGGACTCGGTGGCACCACTGGTCCAGACGATCTCACGCGGGTCGGCATGGATCAGCTCGGCAACTTGTTCGCGCGCCTTTTCAACAGCGGCTTCAGCTTCCCAGCCCCAGGCGTGGCTGCGTGAAGCGGGGTTGCCGAAGTGTTCGCGCAGCCAGGGGATCATGGCGTCGACGACGCGCGGGTCGCACGGCGTGGTGGCGCCGTAGTCAAGGTAGATGGGCAGGTGCGGGGTCATATGCGTACAGCTTTGACGTGATTGGCGTTATTTGTTGAAGGTGCCGCTGAAGGCACTGCCCAGCGCGAAGACCGAATTGGGCGCGGTGATCTTGATCGGCTTGACCACTGGCTGGGACGAGAACGCGCGCTTCATGGGCGCTTCGTCGCTGACGACACCCTTGGCCAGTTGCTCGTCGACCAGGCCTTTGAGCTTGATCGAGTTCAGGTGATCCAGCATCTTGGTGTTCAGGCTGGCCCACAAGTCGTGCGTCATGCAGCGTGCGGCGTCTTCGCCCATGCAGTTCTCTTTGCCCGCGCAGCCAGTGGCGTCGATCGGCTCGTCGACCGCGATGATGATGTCGGCCACCGTGATCTCGGCCGCGTCACGGCCCAGCGCGTAGCCGCCGCCTGGGCCGCGTGTGCTCTCTACGAGCTCGGCGCGGCGCAGCTTGCCAAAGAGCTGCTCCAGGTAAGAGAGGGAAATTTGCTGGCGTTGGCTGATGGCCGCCAGCGCCACCGGGCCCGCGCCCGAGCGCATGCCCAGGTCGATCATGGCGGTGACGGCAAAACGACCTTTGGTGGTCAGTCTCATGGCTTCTCCTTAGGGAATGGGGCGGTGCCGCGTTCGGCTTTGCGCTTGGCTGCCAAGTCACTGGCAGATGGGGTCGCGGCGAGATTCCGAGCGATTCGCTCAACTATAGCAGAGGCTGAGTAAATCCCTCGCCTTCTGCTCAGGGTTAGTCCTGAACTACGCAGGCCGACCGCGTTGCGCCACGAGCGAAAGCAGCAGGTCCTGGCAGGCCTGCTCGATCGCGGTGAGCACATGCTCAAAGCCTTCGGGTGGGCCGTAATAGGGGTCCGGCACATCTTGCGCCATCAGGCTGGCGACCTTGCCTTCGATGCGCGCAGCAGTCTGGGCCTGCAGCCAGCGCAGGTTGTCGGCGTCCATGACAACGATGCGCTCGAAGCGCTCGAAGTCAGCGCTTTCGAACTGCCGCGCGCGCAGCTTGGAAAGGTCGTAGCCACGCCTCGCCGCCGCCGCCTGGCTGCGCGCGTCCGGCGGCGAGCCGCTGAGTGCATGGGTGCCGGCGGAATCGACGCCGATCACGGCGTCGAGCCCGCGCTCGGCAAGTAGCTTGCGCAGCACCGCCTCGGCGGTGGGCGAGCGGCAGATGTTGCCGGTGCAGACCATCAGCACCTGCGTCTCATAGTTCAAAGGTTTGGGTTTCCAGGGCCACATCGGTGCAGGATAGCCGAGCGCTTGCGGCCCGCCACAGGTGCATAGCCAGACCGTGGCACTCAAGGCTCGGGTGTCAAGGCCGAAAAGAGACGGTATGAGCCGCTACACCTCACAGCGCCGCGGTCTGCGCTGCCCCGAATGCGCAGGCAAGACTACGCGGGTGCGCCGTGGCTGGCTCGATAAGCTGCGTAGTCTGGCGGGCATGTCCACGTCGCAGTTTCAATGCCGCCAAGCGCGTTGTGGCTGGAAGGCATTAATGCGGCGCGACGGTGCGAGCTGGGTGCCGTCGGGGCCTTGGCTGGCACCGCTCTTGCGCAAGCTGCGGCCGGCCTTGGTGGCCGTCGCTGGGGTGAGCGTCGCGGCCACGGGCTGGGCCGTTTGGCGGCATCAACAGCCACCGGCCATTCAGTTCGTCGACGTCGGGCCACGCCAAGTGGCACGCGGTGTCAGCTACGACGGCGACGCGCTGCCGGCCGATCACCCGGTGTTGATCAAAGCGGCATTGCGAAGTCCGGAGAGCACTTCAGCGCCGGCGCCTAGCGCCCACGCGGTTCCATCGACACATGCCACGTCGCCACCGAGCACGCAAACCCGTGCGCCTTTGGCCATGCGCCGCCACTGCGCATGGGGCCAGCCAGGCCGCAGCCCTTACCAAGGCACGGTTGAGCAAGCTTTGATCAGCGCGCACCTGCCGCACGAAGTGGTGATCCGGTTCGCCGCCGACATCGCCGCGCGGCGCAGCGTCGACCGTGTGCGCATCAACAACGACGCCATCGTGGCCGAGCGCAGCGGCCGCCGCTTCGACCACCAACACGTGGCCATGACCTACGGCATGACGCTGTGCGCCGACACGCGGGTGAATTTCAAGGCCGGCCACATCGAGCGCGCCGACCTATTTGAGGCCCGGGCCACCGGCGGACGCAAGTTCGCGGTGATGGTGCCCGACGTGTGCGGCAACGTCTCGGTGCTGGCCGAGACCGCCGACGCTGACGACAGCGCGGGCGACGCCGGCGCTGGCGATGGGACGGTCAGAAGCCGTTTGCCCGACGAGCTGATCTACCGTGATTTAGGGCAGCAAGCCGGCCCGCGCAATGCCAGCGTGCAGCAGGTACCCGAGCCCGGCACGTTGGCCTGCGTACTGGCGGGCCTGGCGCTTGCGGCGGGGCTGGCGCGACGGCGCAAGTAGGGTTCAGGCGCGCCGTGTCGGCACGGGCTGCTCTTGCTGCAAAAGTGGCACGACATGGTCCGGCACCGAGGCGCCAAAGGCCTGTTCACGAAGCAAGGCGAGTTGGTCGCGCACCTGAGCCGCCTTCTCGAATTCGAGGTTGCGCGCGTGCTCAAGCATCTGCTTTTCCAGCAGCTTGATGCGCTTGCCGAGATCGCGTTCGCTCATGGCTTCGATCTCGAGCGCCGCCTTGGCGGACTTCAGGTCGTCACGTGCGGTCTTGTCGGAGACGACGCCGTCGATCATGTCGCGAATGCGCTTGTGCACGCTGCGCGGCGTGATGCCTTGTTCCAGGTTCCAGGCGATCTGCTTGTTGCGCCGCCGCTCGGTTTCGCCCATGGCGCGCTGCATTGAATCGGTGATGCGTTCGGCGTACAGGATGGCGCGGCCGTTGATGTGGCGCGCCGCGCGGCCGATGGTCTGGATCAAGCTGCGCTCGGAGCGCAAGAAGCCTTCCTTGTCGGCGTCCAGGATGGCCACCAACGAGACCTCGGGCAGGTCCAGCCCTTCGCGCAAGAGGTTGATGCCGACGAGCACGTCGAAGGTGCCCAGGCGCAGGTCGCGCAGGATCTCCACGCGCTCTACCGTGTCAACGTCACTGTGAAGGTAGCGCACCTTCACGCCGTTGTCGCTGAGGTAGTCGGTGAGCTGCTCGGCCATGCGCTTGGTCAGCGTGGTGATGAGCACACGCTCGTTGATCTCCACCCGCTCACGGATCTCTTGCAGCACGTCGTCGACCTGGGTGGCCGCACTGCGCACTTCAACCTCGGGGTCGACGAGGCCGGTGGGCCGCACGAGTTGCTCGACCACCTGGCCGGCGTGCGCCTGCTCATAGGCGGCCGGCGTGGCCGAGACAAACACCAGTTGGCGCATCTTGCCTTCGAACTCCTCGAACTTCAGCGGCCGGTTGTCCAGCGCACTGGGCAGGCGAAAGCCGTACTCCACCAGCGTGGTCTTGCGCGCACGGTCGCCGTTGTACATGCCGCCGAACTGGCCTACGAGCACGTGGCTCTCGTCCATGAACATCAGGCAGTCATCGGGCAAATAGTCCACCAGCGTGGGCGGCGGGTCGCCGGGCTGAGAGGCCGACAGGTGGCGCGTGTAGTTCTCGATGCCCTTGCAGTGGCCCACCTCTTGCATCATCTCCAGGTCGAACCGAGTGCGCTGCTCGATGCGCTGCGCTTCCACGAGCTTGCCCTCGCTGATGAATTGCGCCACGCG
>JANMMH010000295.1:0-3140 GCA_031373055.1 Rubrivivax sp.
TTCATCGAAGAGGTTTACAACGCCAAACGGCTTCACTCCGCGATCGGCTACGTGCCGCCCAACGAATTCGAAGCTCAACTCGCCCTGCAAGCGGCTTAGTTCTGGTGACCCCGAGTGGTACAGGATCAGGGGGTCACTCCACGTTGCGCTCAGACACTTTCGGCGAATTCAGTTGACGAAGCACGCGAGTACACGTGCCGACCCCAGCGCTTGCGCTGCTCGGCTGCGCATACTCACCCCGGCGCCCAGCCGGGCACGGCCTTGCAACCACCAGCCGTGGCGCGCCAACTCGTGGTTAGGCCTCACGAACCCTTGCACCACTATCGTCGAGACCGTAACTGGAGAGCGAAGCACATGGGAAACTTGGCTGAACGGGGCTATCGCGCTGTCGGGCGCCACATCGTCACGCTCTCATGCCTGCAGACAGCCGAGACTTGGCCTAACCATTCGGTAGAGGCGAGGCTCAACATCAAAACACCAGGACCGCGCAGTGGGCTGGTGCGTTGTCCACCCCGCGGGCCTGGCGTTTTGCTGTCGATCCCGCCTCACCTTAAACGTTAGGCATCACCAGGCGCCACGCCAGCTCAGCCCACCGGCCTGTCCATCGAACGGTCGAGCGAGCTATCGACAGTGAGACACGCCGGCCCTAGCATTGCTGCGGGTCGCTTCCGGGATCTCACGAGGAGATAGCTCTATGCCGCATGCTGCCTTTCGCGTACTAGTCACCGCCGCGCTCGCGTTTCAGATGGGCCAGGCGTCCTCGCAGGTCACATCGTCGCCTGCTGCAGAGGCTAGGCCGAAGAACATACTGTTCTTCGGCAATAGCTACACCTACTACAACGACATGCCGACCCTGGTGGGGGCGTTCGCCTCGATGGACCGATGGCCCGCGCAGATCAAAGCACACACGATGCCAGCAGCTCAGCTCGGCGCGCTTTGGGGTCTCCGCAGCACACCGTATGTGCTGAAGGAGGCGAAATGGGATTTCGTCGTCCTTCAGGAGCAAAGCACACTACCACTTGCCTCTCCGGGTCGGATGCGCGACAACATACGTACGATTGATTCCGCAATTAAAGATGTCGGCGCGCGTACTGTGCTGTACATGACTTGGGCGCGAGAGAATCTCCCAGATACCCAACCATCGATTACCGCTGCGTACTCGACGATTGCTGCAGAGATTGGTGCCCTCGTTGCACCCGTTGGATCTGCTTGGCGAGTGGCACTGCAGCTTGACCCCAAGCTACCGCTCTTCGATCCAGACGGAACGCACCCAAGCCCGACTGGCTCCTATCTGGCTGCGTGCACGTTGTACTTGGTAATTTCTGGCAGCGAGCAACCCTGTCCGTCGCTGGACATTCAAGGGGTAACGAGTAGCGATGCCGTGAAGGCTCGGTCTGCGGCTTTCCAAGCTGTGACCGCTCACAAGGCAGCTCAGCCAGTGGGCAAGTGACGCCTAACCCAGTGTTCAACCGGACACCTTGCGGCAGCCAGCGCATGGCTCTCATTTCATTCTGGGCCAAGCGCGGTCTGCCGCAAGGCGCCGGTCAACACTAACGTTAGGCAGCACAGCCACCCATCTGGCTTCCCTATGAACACGATTGCCATTGCTGTACGCGACCAGACACTCCATCTCGAAGCGTCTGTTGTTCGGAAGGCCGCCTCGGATGTCTACCTCAACTTCCACCGTGATCACGATCCAAATTGGAAGCCGCACGGCAGCTATCACGCCTCAGGACAGTTTCACCACAAGAGCTATGGCCGACAGTTGGGATCACCTGTTCTGGATCAGAAGCCTACTTCGAGCTTTAAGGGCACGAAGAACCTAGCCTCGTTCGGTCTCGCAACAGGCGAATGGCTGTTCTTCCACCAGCCTTGTGACCCATCGAATTTCGACGAGGTCTTCGAAATCCCTGCGGCACTGCTTCGGCCCGAGAAGTACAGCACCTACGTCTACACTGACCTAGTTGAGCCTGGGGTTCCGCCGACTCTCTACCCAGGCGCCAGCATCCTCAAACAAAGTGCATACAAGGACGCGGAGCCTTGGATCGTCGTAACCTTGCTCTTCATACCGCCGCCAGTTGCGCCGCCGCCGAGTGCTGCCTAACCATTCGGTCGAGCTGAGAGCCAACGGCGTGGCACACTCCCCATCGAGCGCAGGGCCTGCGGCCAATTTTGCGCTCGCTGTCCAGCGTGCCACGCCGTTGGCTCCAGCTCACCTCAAACGATGGGCCAACCCTGTTGCCGCAAAGCCGAGGCCGCTCAGGCCGGTGCGGGCAGTCAGCGAGTGGCGCCGGAAGCGGTTTGGCCTGGCGTCGGCGCGTGGACGCTCGCGCTTCGTTATCTGGACCGTCGATCGTGATTGAGTGCAGAGAGCGCAGCGAACGCAGCGAGTTGTTCGACGCGACGCCAGGACGAAGCGCTGGAGGGCAGTCGGTATTCCCGACCGACACTCGCGCCCGCACCGGCCTGAGTGGCCTCGGCTTTGCCGATGGGGCGTATGCAGGCCGCCACGACGCTGGCCACCCGTCCGCAACGACTGGCCCGCCGCCCCGCCGCCCCTTCAACGCGTGATCGAGTCGCTGGTCTCCGTGTTCAGCGTGGCCTGGTACTCGTAGCCAGCCAGCGTGATGCCGGTGACGGTGAAGACCATCGTGCCGCTGGCGCGTGTGGTGGGTGAGCTGAAGCTGGCCACGCCGTTGCTGGCACTGGTGGCGCTGACGTTGCCCGAGACGATGCCGCTCCAGCGGCCCGCGACCGTGGCGCCGGCCAGTGCTTGGCCGTTGGCGCCGAGCACGGTCACCAAGGATGCGGCGCGGGCCATGCCGTTCTTCTGTACCTTCAAGCTCATGTTGATGTTGCCCACGTAGGTGCCGAGCAGTGTCACCACGGGGTTGGCGGTGATGGTCACGCTGCGCGTGCTACTCAGGCCACTGTTGTCGGTGACACGCAGCTGCGCGCTGTAGCTGCCGGCGACGGTGTAGGTGCGGCTCACGTTGGCACCGCTGGCGCTGCCGCCGTCACCGAAGGTCCAGTCGTAAGCCACGATGCTGCCGTCAGCGTCGCTCGAACCTGCGGCCGAAAAGCTAACGTTCAACGCGACGGTGCCGCTGGCGGGCGTGGCGCTCAGCACGGCCGTGGGT
>JANMMH010000325.1:0-2066 GCA_031373055.1 Rubrivivax sp.
GCGTAAGGCACGCCGGCCCACATCGCGCCCATCGCCAGCGTGACATGTTCAAGATCGTTTTCCGACAGGATGGCGATGGGCCGCTCGGCGCTCAGGCCACGCGCGGCCAGCGCCTGACCCACGCATGTCGCTCGCTCCAACATTTGAGCGAAGCTGATGCGCTGCCAGCGGTCGCCCTGCCCGCCCTCAACGCGCCGCGCGACAAACGTGCGTTCAGCGGCCACTGCCGCCCAGTGCTCCAGGCTGTCGGTGACACGCGCCTCGTAGGCACCCAGCGCATCGACCGCGCGCAGCAGGCTCACGCCATCGCCGCGCTGCTCCAGCGTGGCCTGCGTGCAGCCGGCCACGCTGCAAGGCCGGTACGGGGTTGAGGCATAGGCGCTGCTCATGACGCCTTCACCACCTTGCCCGCGCGGCCTTCCAGAAAGGCACGCAAGCGTGACTGCGCTTCGGGCGTGCTCTCGGCCAGCGCGGCCATCAGCGATTCAGTGAACAGGCCTTCGCTTTGCGACTGGTCGGCAATGCGCGGCAGCGCGTGCATCACCGCAAAGTTGGACATCGGCGCGTTGCCAGCGATGCGCTCGGCCAGTGCAAGCGCTTTGCTCAAGGCTTGGCCTTCGTCCACCACGTACTGCGTCAGCCCCACGGCTTGGCCTTCATCGGCGTCGTAGACGCGGCCGGTCATCATCAAGTCGGTCATGCGCGCCACGCCCATCAGGCGCGGAATGCGCGCGGCGCCACCGCCGCCCACGAAGATGCCACGCTGGCCTTCGGGCAAGCCGTAATACGCACTCTTGTCGGCGACACGGATGTGGCAGGCCGCTGCCAACTCCAAGCCCCCACCCACCACGGCGCCATGAAGTGCGGCTACCACCGGCACCTGGCCGAACTGGATGGCGTCAAACGCCGCATGCCACATGCGTGAGTGCAGCACGCCGCTGTGCACGTCGCGCTCGACCAGCTCCGACAGATCGAGCCCGGCGCAAAAGTGCGTGCCCTCGCCGCTGATCACCGCCGCGCGTATGCCTTCAGGCAGGTTGATGAAGGTCGTGTGCAACTGCTGAATCAAGGGGTCGCTCAGCGCGTTGCGCTTGGCCGGGCGATTCAGGCGCACGTGCAGCACGCCCGCAGCTTGGCTGATGTCCAGCAAGGGCAGCGTCGCAAGCAAGCCGGTGGCTGGCGCAAAGGCGGTGGTCATGGCATGGTCGTGATGGAGGGAGGCCACAATTTAGTTCTGAACGTTAATCAAAATAGTACGTGCAAACCCTTGATGTGCCGCCGCATACCAGCAAGAATCTGCTAGCCAGGCGGTGCCCTGGCGGTGTCAAATACTTCACCAATGCAACTTGATACGCCACAGCATGAAGACCGACGATCTCATCGCCATCGACATCCACACCCACGCCGAGGTGTCCTGCCGCAACCCCTTTGACAGCTACGGCGAGGAGTACGACCGCGCTGCCGACAAGTACTTCGGCTCGAACAATCGGCCCACCATCCTGGAGACCGTCGCCTACTACCGCGAGCGCAAGCTTGGGCTCGTGATGTTCACGGTCGACAGCGAAGCGCAGCTGGGCCGCCGGCGCATCCCCAACGAAGAGATCTGCGACGCCGCGCGCGACAACGCCGACATGATGATTGCCTTCGCCTCGATCGACCCGCACAAGGGCAAGATGGGCGCACGCGAGGCGCGCCGCTTGATTGAGGAGCACGGTGTCAAAGGCTTCAAGTTCCACCCCACGGTGCAAGGCTTCCTGCCCTACGACCGCATGACCTGGCCGCTGTATGAAGTCATCGCCGAGTACAAGCTGCCGGCGATTTTTCATAGCGGCCACTCGGGCATCGGCAGCGGCATGCGCTGTGGTGGGGGCTTGCGCTTGCAAAACAGCAACCCCATGCTGTTGGAAGACGTGGCGATCGACTTCCCCGACATCCAGATCGTCATCGCCCACCCAAGCTGGCCCTGGCAGGACGAGGCCCTGAGCCTGGCGCTGCACAAGCCCAACGTCTGGATCGACCTGTCGGGCTGGAGCCCCAAGTACTTTCCAGCCCAACTGGTGCAGTAC
>JANMMH010000332.1:0-1554 GCA_031373055.1 Rubrivivax sp.
AACCAGGTCGAACTCGTACCTGTTCGGGGGCAATGCTCCCTACGTCGAAGAGCTCTACGAGGCCTACCTCGACAACCCGGCCTCGGTGCCCGAAAACTGGCGCGCCTACTTCGACCGGCTTCAACATGTGCCCGCGCTCGACGGCACTGACAGCCGTGATGTCGCTCATGCGCCCGTGGTGGAGTCCTTCGCGCAGCGCGCCAAAGCCAACGCCTTTGCGCTCAAGGCCAGCGAGGCTGACCTGGCCGTGGCACGCAAGCAGGTGCATGTGCAGTCGCTCATCGCCGCCTACCGTTTCCTGGGTTCACGCTGGGCTGATCTGGACCCGCTCAAGCGCACCGAGCGGCCCAAGATCCCCGAGCTTGAGCCGACGTTTTACGATTTAACCGAAGCCGACATGGACATCACGTTCAGCGCCGGTAACACCTACTTCGGCCGCGGCGAAAACATGACGCTGCGCGAGATCGTGCAGGCGCTGCGTGAAACCTATTGCGGCACGGTTGGCGTGGAGTTCATGCATTGCACCGACCCGACCGAAAAGCGCTGGTGGCAAGAGCACCTGGAGTCGATCCGCAGCAAGCCCAGCTTCAGCGCAGACGAGAAGAAACACATCCTTGACCGCCTCACCGCGTCAGAGGGACTTGAGCGTTATTTGCACACCAAGTACGTCGGCCAGAAACGCTTTTCGCTCGAAGGTGGCGAGAGTTTCATCGCCTCGATGGACGAGCTGGTGCAGCGCGCCGGCGCGCAGGGCGTGAAAGAAAACTTCATCGGCATGGCCCACCCCGCGCGCCACAACGTGCTGGTGAATACGCTGGGCAAGATGCCGGCCGACCTCTTCGCCGAGTTCGACCACACGGCGGCCGAGGTGCTGCCTGCGGGCGACGTGAAGTACCACCAGGGCTTCAGCAGCGACATCACCACGCCGGGTGGCCCGGTGCACCTGAGCCTGGCCTTCAACCCATCACACCTGGAGATCGTCAACCCGGTGGTCGAAGGCTCGGTGAAGGCGCGCATGGAGCGCCGCGGCGACAAGACCGGCGCGCAAGTGCTGCCGGTACTGGTGCACGGCGACGCCGCCTTTGCCGGCCAGGGCGTCGTGATGGAAACGCTGGCGCTGGCGCAGACGCGTGGTTACTTCACCGGTGGCACGGTGCACCTGGTGATCAACAACCAGATCGGCTTCACCACCAGCGACCCACGCGATTCGCGCTCGACGCTGTACTGCAGCGACGTCGTGAAGATGATCGAGGCACCCGTGCTGCATGTGAACGGCGACGACCCCGAAGCGGTGGTGCTGTGCACCCAGTTGGCGATGGACTACCGGCGCCAGTTCCTCAAGGACGTGGTCGTCGACATCATCTGCTTTCGCAAGCTCGGACATAACGAGCAAGATACGCCGAGCCTGACACAGCCGCTGATGTACAAGGTCATCGCCAAGCACCCGGGCACGCGCCGGCTGTATGGCGACAAGCTGGTGGCGCAAGGCGTGCTGCCCACCGATGGCCCCGACCAGATGGTCAAGGACTTCCGTGCCGCGATGGATGCCGGAAA
>JANMMH010000334.1:0-7110 GCA_031373055.1 Rubrivivax sp.
GCCGCGCAGACGCCCCGTGGCCACGGTGATGGGCTTGCGCTTGCCGGGCGCGGAGGTGAAGTCGACACCCAGCAGGCGGGGCGACGGAGAGCGGGTCACGGCCATCGGCGCATTGTCAGCGCGCTACAGTGCGGGCATGACTTCGACCCCACTGCACAACCCCATGCTCGCTGAGGCCCTGCGCGGCGGCATCACCGAATCCTTCCACCGTGGCGCGCTGGCGATCGTGGACGCTGACGGCGCTGTGCACACCGCCCTGGGCGACGTTGAGCGCGCCATCTTCGCGCGCTCGGCAATTAAGGTGCTGCAAGCGCTGCCGCTGGTGGGGAGCGGCGCCGCCGACGCCTTGGCGCTGAGCGACGAAGAGCTGGCGCTGGCCTGCGCCTCGCACGGCGGTGAAGCGCGACATACCAGCACCTCCGCTTCGATGTTAGCCAAGGCCGGTGTGGACGCCGTAGCACTCGAATGCGGCGCGCATTGGCCTTACTTCGAAGCCGCCACGCATGCCCTGGTGCGTGAGGGCGGCAAGCCCAGTGCGCTGCACAACAACTGCTCGGGCAAACACTCGGGCTTTGTCTGTCTGGGCTGTCATATGTTTGGTCAGACGAACGCAGGCAAGACGGACTTGCGCGGCTTCCTCAGCGGCTACGTCAAACCCGAGCACCCGGTGATGCGCGAGGTCACCGCGGCCGTGCAGGCGGCCACGGGCTTTGACCTCGCGCGCACGGCGCAGGGCATCGACGGCTGCTCCATCCCCGCCTACGCCATCCCCCTGCGCCACCTGGCGCACGCCTTCGCGCGTGTGGCCACGGGTGTGGGCTTGCGCGAAGGCCATGCGCGCGCCGCCAAGCGGCTGCGTCAAGCTGTTGCGAGGGCGCCGCTGTTCGTCGCCGGCACGGGCCGCTTTGACAGCCGCGTGATGTCGCACTTCGGCGAGCGTGTGTTCTGCAAGGTCGGCGCCGAAGGCGTGTACTGCGCCGCCCTGCCCGAGCTCGGCCTGGGGGTGGCCGTCAAGATGGACGACGGCAACACGGCGCGTGGCGCCGAGGTGGTGATGGCCGCCGTGATCGAGGCGCTGTTGCCGCTGACCGACGTTGATGCGGGCTTCATCGCCAGCATGCGCTACGTGGTGATGAAAAACTGGAACGGCATCGAGATCGGTGCACTGCACGCCTCAGAAACCTTGCGCTTACTTGGACGGCCAGCACCATGAGCATGCGTACCCTGCAATTCGATGACACGCTCTACGCGTACCTGGTGGCGCACGCAGCTCGCGAGCACCCGGCTTTGACGGGCCTGCGCGAGGCCACGCGCAGCCACGCGCACGCAGGCATGCAAATCGCGCCCGACCAAGGCGCCTTCATGGCCTTGCTGGTCAAGCTCATCGGCGCCAGGCGCTGCATTGAAGTCGGCACCTTTACCGGCTACAGCGCGCTGGCCGTGGCGCTGGCGCTGCCTGAGGACGGCCGCGTGCTCGCCTGCGACATCAGCGACGAATTCACCCGCGTGGGGCGGCCCTTCTGGCAAGCCGCCGGTGTGGCGAACAAGATCGAACTCGTGCTCGCACCCGCCACGCAAACGCTGGACGCGCGCATCACTGCGGGTCAAGCCGGCAGCTACGACTTCGCCTTCATCGACGCCGACAAAGCCAACTACGACGCCTACTACGAGCGCTGCCTAACCCTCGTCAGGAGCGGTGGCTTGATCGCTCTGGACAACATGCTGTGGAGCGGTGCCGTGGCGCACCCGGCCAAGACGGACGACACCGCCGCGCTGCAAGCGCTGAACGACAAGCTGCTGCGTGACGAGCGCGTGGACCATAGCTTGCTGACCGTGGGTGACGGCTTGGCGCTGGCGCGCAAGCGCTGAGATCTCAGCTCAGCGTCGCCCAAAAACCTTCAGTCCGATACGCCACGTGGCCCTCAGCACCCTGCGCATCTTCATCTCGTCGCCTGGTGATGTTGCCGAGGAGCGGCTCATTGCGCGGCGCGTGATCAGGCGGCTTGGGGCCCAGCTGAGTAGCGCGATTCAGCTTGAGGCGATCGCCTGGGAAAACGCGCCTTTGGTCGCGACGGCGACGTTTCAAGACCAGCTCATGCGCCCCAGCAGTGCTGACGTACTCATTGCCATTCTCTGGTCGCGCCTGGGTACTGCACTACCTTCACACATACGTCGTGCCGATGGCAGCGCGTATGCCTCGGGGACCGAGTTCGAATTCGAAGACGCCATCGCCGGCCACCAGCGCAGCGGCAAGCCCGAGATCATCGCGTACCGCAAGACTGCCGTTGTGCCGACTCCCTACGACCCATCCTTGCTGGAGGAGCATCTACGGCAGAAACAGGCGCTCGCAGGCTTTGTCTCGCGATGGTTTGTCAACACTGAGGATGGCAGCCTCAAGGCCGCGTTTCATAACTTCGAAACGCCTGGCGATTTCGAAGAGTTGCTGGAGTCGCATCTCACGGGTCTGATCGAACCGATGTTGCCGGCCGGCGTGCGGGCGCAGGCCGCCGTGGCGTGGCGCCAGGGCTCGCCATTCCGTGGCCTCGCGCCATTTGGTCCTGAGCATGCGCAGGTCTACTTTGGCCGCACCGGGGCGGTGGCACAGGTGCTGATGAAACTGCGCCTTCAGGTCGACCGCTCGAGGGCCTTCGTGCTCATCGTCGGGATGAGCGGCGGCGGCAAGTCGTCGCTGATCCGCGCCGGTGTGCTGCCCCTTCTTTTGCAGCCGGGGGTCGTCGGTACGGCGGCACAGTGGCGGCACGCCACGCTGCGGCCTTCGGACGGGTCCGGCGATTTGACGACGGCGCTCAGGCGTGCGTTGGCGCAGCCCACAGCCCTGCCTGGGCTTGACGTCGACCCCAACGCGAACGCAGCCACATGGGTCGCAGCCGTTGCGGGTGCGCTGGACTCCTTTGGGCCGGGGTGTCAATTGGCGCTGGTGGTCGACCAGCTCGAAGAGATCTTTTCGGATTCAACGATTTCGGCGACGGCGCGTGAAGCCTTTGTCGACATGCTCGACGGCTTCGCACGAAGTGGCCGCACGGTCGTCCTCGCCACATTGCGCAGCGACATCTACCCGCGCTTGGTCGAGCTGCCGACCTTGATCGCGTTGAAAGAGGGCGACGGCCAGCACGACCTGTTGCCGCCAACGCCACGCGAGATCGGGCAGATCATCCGCTTGCCCGCGCTCGCTGCCGGTCTGGGCTTCGAAGTGCAGCCCAACACTGCGGAGCGCCTTGACGAAACCATCCGTGACGCAGCGGCGAAAAACCCCGGCGCCTTGCCCTTGCTTCAGTTCCTGCTGGAGGAGTTGTACCAGCGACGTAGCTCTGAGAACGTCCTGACCTTCCGGGCCTACGAAGAGCTCGGTGGTGTCGAGGGCGCACTCGCGCAGCGTGCGGAAGCCGTTCTCAGCAGCGTGAGCGTGAAGGCACAGCAGACCCTGAATGTCGTTCTGCGCGAGCTGGTCACCTTTGGCGCCGACGATGAGAGCCAAGCGCTGCGCCGCGTGGCACCGCGCAGCGCGTTCGCCACGCCACAAGCCAGCGAGCTCGTCGACGCCCTTCTAGAAGGGCGGTTGTTGGTCAGCACGCTGGACGAACAAGGCCAGGCGGTGGTGTCGCTGGCGCACGAAGCACTGCTTGAGTTTTGGCCCCGTTTGCGACAGTGGCGCGAGCAGGATCGCGAGCTGATCTTGCTGCACGCCAGACTGGCCGCTGCGGCTCGAAGCTGGGACGTGCAGCAGCGCAGAGACGACTTCTTGTTGGCCAGCGGCAAACCCTTGGCTGACGCGCGTGCGCTCGTTGGCGTGGGCATGCGCTTTTCGCCCATCGAATCAGCCTTTGTCTTGGCGTCCGAGCGGCGCAGCCGCACGCTCAAGCGATTGCGTGTCGGCGCAGTCGCCGGGCTGGTGGTTCTGACCGTGCTGGCTGGCGTGGCCGCCTACCTCGCCACCGTCGAATCGGAGCGTGCCCGCACCCAGGCCACCACAGCGCAAATGACAACCGACTTCATGGGCTCCCTCTTCAGCGTGGCCGACCCGAAAGAGAACCGTGGCGACCAGGTCACTGTCCGTGAAATGCTCGATCGCGGCGTCCAGCAGATCGAAGGTGGCTTGGCTGGACAACAAGCCGTTCGATCGAACCTTATGCGGGCCATGGGCCAGGCCTACAACGGGCTGGGCTTGTATCCGCAAGCGCAAAAGCTGCTGGCAGAGGCCCTGGTGCAGGCTGAGCAGAGCGGTGCGCCCGCCGACGTGCTCAAAGCGCGGCTCGCGCTGGCAGCCAACCGCTATCTCGACGGTGACTTCCCGGCGGCGCAGGACCTCTACCGCGTGGCACTCGACGCGGCGATCGCGCTTCATGGCCAGCGCCACACGTCGGTTTCTGAAGCGCTTGTCGGCTTGGGTGAAAACCTGCTGGAGTTGGGCAAGCCCGAGGAAGCCGAACGGCTGTACCGGCGCGCCATAGCCATCGATCTGGAACTGCACGGCGAACAGCATGCCGACACCGCGCGCAGCGTCGGCGCGCTGGCGCAGCTGCTGTACTTCCAGACGCGCTATTCCGACGCAGAGCCTGTCTTTCGCCGTGCGCTGGCGATCCAGAAGGCCTTGTATGGCGACCGCCATGTCAACCTCGCATCGAGCATGAACGACCTCGGCTCGCTGATGTTCCAAACCGGGCGCTATCAGGAGGCGGTGGCCGTTTGGACCGAGGCGCTGCCGGTGTATCGCAAGGTCTACGGGACCGAACACCACCAGGTGGCAACGATCCTGAACAACCTGGGGCGCGTGGAACTCATGCGCGGCAATCTACCGGCTGCGGAAGGCTATCTCGACGAAGCGCTGGCGATGGACCGCAAGCTCTTGCAGCCCAACCATGAAGACCTGATCTTGCCACTCAACAGCATGGCGATGTTGCGCTTGGCCGGCGGCAAACCTGACGCTGCCGAAAGCCTGCTCAACGAGGCGCTGCGCATCGCGCAGTCGCGAAAGCATTGGATGCTGAACCAAGTGCTGGGCAACCTCGCCGACCTGTATCAAGCGACGGCGCGTGGTCGCGAGGCTGGTGAGGCATTGACACTGGCTCGCGCGGCGATGGCGTCACAGTACGGCGAGCAGCTAGGGGGCAGCGAAGCATGGCGCCGAGCGGTCCTGGATGTGTTCGAAGCAGCTCAACACATCGATGCACGCCGGTATCCTGAGGCAGAGAAGCTGTTGCTAGGAGCCGTTGGCGTTCTGGAAGTGCGTTTTGGTCGCGAGAGCTTTTACGTCAATCAAGCCCAAAGGCGCCTGGTGCGTTTGTATGCGAGCTGGGGCAAACCGGCACCACGAGCGAACCATCAAAGGCAGCCAACGCCGTCAAGATAGGCCAGCAATCGGTTACACGAAGCCGCCCCGAAAGGCAACACCCAGGCGGAGGGTGCACGGCAGGAAGAGGATTTGCTAACGTGCCACACCACTTCATCTCGAATCTCGGGGGGTTCTATGTCACGACGCGTTCGCGCTGCCATGGCGGCTTTGGTCTGTATTCCATTGATGTTCGCGGCACAGGACGCCGATGCGCAGCGGGGGATTCGGGTAGACCAGCCTGGATTCGGATTTAATGAGTTTACCGGTGAGAACTGGTACGGTGCGGTTGACGAGGTGAACCCATTCGTCAACGGTGGGATCATGGCCTTGACGCTGCCCTTTGGCATCAATTTCAGCGGTGAGCCCCGAACCCCGACCAACATAGCTGTGTTTAGCAGCTATGGATGGTTGACCTTAGGCCAAGGTTGCTCCGGATCGGACACCTGGGGCTGTGGGAACTTCGCGTATCTGCTTCCGTGGGATGCAGCGGGCTCGGTGGGGTACATCCGAGCTACAACGGTCATCGGTCTCGTCGACCCGATCAGGAACGCCGACGGCCTTTATCACGCAGAAGACGCCGTGCGCGCGATTCAGTTCCGTTGGTATGCAAGCGTAGACAATCAGGCGTTCCAGTATCAGGTCGTTCTCTTAGACATGAGTGACGAGACTGGGCGGCCAGGTGACTTTGACCTTGAGGTCAATTTCGGCATAGGGGAATTTCTGCCACCGCCAACAGGGGCACAATTTCTGGCTATTGGACCGGAGTATCAGCACTTGTCGGTGCAGAACTCACAGAATCCATACGCGTACTTGTGCTATCGAGGCGGCGAGTTGGGCTTCAATTGCGAAACTGTCATTGATCCGCCACCACCGCCCGCTGATGTGCCCGAGCCATCGACCATCGCCATGGTCGGGTTGGGTCTGCTAGCCGCCTTGCGCACACGCGGCAGGGCACTTCGCCAACGACGCGGCACTCAGTGCGGCTACAATGGCCGAGGCGCAGCCGCTGGATCTTGAGCCTGCGCACTCGGTCATCGCGCGCCTCCGCGAGCATCTTGACCGTGGTGCTCCCTGGGACGCCTGCGACGCGTTCCGCGAGGCCATTCCGACTTCAGCGGACAACGCAGACTTGTTGTACTGGGGTGCCTTGGCCTTCGCCCGGGTCGGCTCGACTCAACACGCACTCAAACTGCTTGATCAAGCCCAGGCTTGTGCCGCCACTGGCTCCGTGCCGCTCGACGAGATCCTGAGTCTGCGTGGCCGCATCTGGAAAGACCGCTTCCAGCGTGATGCCACGATTGCCGAACGGGTTGATTTCGCAGGCAAGGCGCGGGAGCAGTACCTGGCCGGCTACGCGCTAAGGCGCGACAACACTTACCCGGGTATCAATGCCGCGACCTTGTCGCTGATCGTTGGCGACGCGCCCACCGCACAAGCCTTGGCCCGCGAGATCCTGGCCACCATCGCGTCACGCACGCAGCAGCCTCAACCCTGGGATGACGCAACAGCGGGGGAAGCGCACCTTGTGCTCGGCAACATCGGGCAGGCCCGCGCCTCGTACGCCCGCGCGTGCGAGCGTGCGGGCAACGACGCCGGCAACGTCGCCACGATGCGACGGCAAGTACAGCTGCTTGCTCGTGTTCGGCCCGAAGCGGTTCACGTGCTCGACGTGCTGCCAGCATCGGCCGTGCTGGCCTTTGTTGGGCACCTGATTGACACGCCCGGCCGCGCCGAGCACCGCTTTCCCGCCGATCTAGAGC
>JANMMH010000355.1:0-1685 GCA_031373055.1 Rubrivivax sp.
CTCATTGCGCTGTCGGGGGCCGATCTTGGCGTGGTGGGCACGGCGCTGTTGGCCGGTGACAGCGCCCGCGCGGCGGCCTTGGCCAAGCGCCTGGCGGCCATCTTCCCGCAGCGCTTCTACATCGAGCTGCAACGCGCTGGCCTGGCGACCAACGAAGCCCATGTGCGTGCCGCCGTGCTGCTGGCGAGCGAGCTCGCGCTGCCGGTGGTGGCCGCGCACCCGGTGCAATTCCTGGCACCCGACGACTTTGAAGCGCACGAGGCGCGTGTCTGTGTGGCCGACGGCGAGCTGCTGGCCAGCCCCAAGCGCGCGCGCCGCTTCAGCCGCGAGCAGTACTTCAAGACGCAAGCGCAAATGGCCGAGCTCTTTGCCGATGTGCCCGTGGCGCTGCAGCACAGCGTGGAGATCGCCATGCGCTGCAACCTCGCGCTGGTGCTGGGCAAGCCGCAGTTGCCCGACTTCCCGACGCCGCTGGTGGACGGCCAACGTCAGCCGATCGCCGTCTACTTTCGCGAACAGGCTAACTCTGGACTGGAGCGGCGCCTGGTGGCGCTCTACCCCGACGCCGCCACGCGCGAAGCGCGTCGGGCCGAGTACCAGGCGCGGCTCGATTTCGAGATCGAGACCATCATCAAGATGGGCTTCCCGGGCTACTTTCTGATCGTGGGTGACTTCATCGTCTGGGCCAAACAAAACGGCTGCCCGGTGGGCCCGGGGCGTGGCTCCGGCGCGGGCTCGCTGGTGGCGTATTCGCTCTTCATCACCGACCTGGACCCGCTGAAGTACGAGCTGCTGTTCGAGCGCTTCTTGAACCCCGAGCGCGTGTCGATGCCCGACTTCGACATCGACTTCTGCCAGGCCAACCGCGACCGTGTGATCGACTACGTCAAGAACAAATATGGCCGCGACGCGGTAAGCCAGATCGCCACCTTCGGCACCATGGCGGCCAAGGCTGCGCTGCGCGATATCGGGCGCGTGCTGGGCATGGGCTATGGCCATGTCGACTCCATCGCCAAGCTGATCCCGGCGCCACCGGGCAAGACCGTGACGCTGGCCAAGGTGCCGGCGCAGCGCGACCCCAGCGTGGTCTACGCGCGTCTTGAATCGCCCGAGCTTGAGCAGCGCGAGGCCGCCGACGAAGAAGTGGCCATGCTGCTGGAGCTGGCCACGCGCGTGGAAGGCATCGTGCGCAACGTGGGCATGCACGCGGGTGGCGTGCTCATTGCGCCGGGCAAGATCACCGACTTCTGCCCGCTCTATCAGCAGCCCGGCAGCGACAGCGCGGTGAGCCAGTTCGACAAAGACGATGTTGAAGCCATCGGCCTGGTGAAGTTCGACTTTCTGGGCCTGGCCACGCTGACCATCCTGGAGCTGGCCAAAGACTTCATCCGCGCGCGCCGCCCGGGGCGTGAAGACTTCGATTTCGACAAGCTTCCGCTGGACGACCCCAAGGTCTACAAGCTTTTTGCCGACGCGTTGACCGAGTCGATCTTCCAGTTTGAAAGCCGCGGCATGCAAGGCATGTTGCGCGAGGCCCGGCCCACACGCATCGAAGACCTGTTTGCGCTCAACGCCATGTTCCGTCCAGGGCCGATGGAGAACATCCCGAGCTTTTGCGCGCGAAAGAACGGCAAGGAACCTGTCACCTACCCTCACACGCTATTGGAGCCCGTGCTGGCCGAGAC
>JANMMH010000367.1:0-1977 GCA_031373055.1 Rubrivivax sp.
CCGTGCGCCAACCAGCCAAGGTGCTGAACATCGCTTCGATTGACGGCCAAAGCGTCAACCTCCAAGAGACCTACTCCTACGCGGCCAGCAAGGGCGGCCTGATCCACCTCACCAAGCGCATGGCGCTGCGTTTGATCGAAGACGGCATCGTCGTCAACGCCATCTGCCCGGGTGCTTTTGCCAGCGAAATGAACCGCGACGCGCGCGACCATGGCGACGACGTGGCCAAGCGCATCCCGGCGCGCCGTATCGGTGTGGACGACGACATGGCCGCGGCCGCCGTGTACCTGGCTTCGCGCGCGGGCGACTATGTGGTGGGCACCACGCTGACGGTGGACGGTGGCGTGAACCTGGTGCGTTGAACGGCATGGCGACAACCATGCAAGGCCACGTGCTAACCCCCAACGGGTGGGTGCTTGGTGAGTTGCAGATGGCGCAGGGGCGCATCAATGCCTTGCACGGCAACGCTGTCGACGAAGCCCAGGTTCGTGCGGGCGCTTTGCCCATCGTCATCCCCGGTTTCATCGACCTGCACGTGCACGGCGGCCACGGCCGCGACACCATGGAGGGCGGCGACGCGGTGGCCGCCATCGCGCGTGCACACGCACAGCACGGCACCACCTCGCTGTTGGCCACCACGATGACGGCGCCACGCATCGAAATCGAAACCGCGCTGCGTGGGCTTGCTAACGCCGTTACAGAGCGGCCCCAAGGCGGCGCGCGCGTGCTCGGCGTGCATCTGGAAGGCCCCTACATCAACCCGGGCAGGCTGGGCGCGCAGCCCGACTTCGCAAGTGTGGCCACGCTCGCTGAGGTGCTGGCGCTGCACGCCATCGCACCGATCAAGCTCATCACCATCGCGCCCGAATTGCCCGGCCACCTGGCCCTGATCGTGCAGCTGCGCGCGCAGGGTTTTGTGGTGCAGGTCGGCCACAGCGCCGGCAGCTACGAAGACGGCCTAGCGGCCTTGAACGCTGGCGCCACCGGCTTCACCCACCTCTTCAACGCCATGACCGGCCTGCACCACCGCGAGCCGGGCATGGTTGGCGCGGCGCTGGCGCATGCGCAGCGCGCCGAGATCATTGCCGACCTGCAGCACGTGCACCCGGGTGCCATCCGCGCCGCGCTGCGCGCCATCCCCGGCCTGTACTGCGTCACCGATTCGACCTCGGCCGCAGGCATGCCCGACGGCGACTACCGCCTGGGTCGCCATCACGTCCGCAAGTGCCTGGGCGCTGTACGCCTGGCCGACGGTACCCTGGCCGGCAGCAGCCTGACGATGGACCAGGCGCTGCGCAATTTGGTCGGCCTGGGCCTCACGTTGCGCGACGCCTCGGCACGCACGGCCACCATCGCCGCCGAACATCTGGGCCTGGCCGAGCGCGGCGTGCTCGCAAGCGGCGCCTGGGCCGACGTTGTCGTGCTCGACAACGATTTGCAACTGCGCCAAGTATTCGTTGAAGGAGTAGCGATTGAGCTCACGCATGCTGGCTGAGGCCCTGCAAGCCCCTGCCACCGTGGCGCAACTGTTGGCGGCAGACGAGACGACCTACATCGACCTGGCCGCACAGCTGCGCGCCTACCCGCCGCGCGGCGTGCTCACGGTGGCACGTGGCAGCTCCGACCACGCGGCGCACTACATGGCTTACTTGGCGATGGCGCGGCTGGGGGAGATCGTGACCTCGCTGCCCATGTCGCTGGTGACGCTGTACGCCGCCAAGCTCAAGCCGCAAGGCCTGGCCTCGTTTGCCTTCTCGCAATCGGGCCAGAGCCCCGACCTGGTGGCGCCCACGCGCTTCCTAGGCGCGGGTGGTGCCACCACGGTGGCGGTCGTCAACGACCCACAATCACCCTTGGCGTTAGCGTCGCGCTGGGTGCTGCCGCTGCACGCGGGTGCGGAGAAGAGCGTGGCCGCCACCAAGAGCTACATCGGCCAGCTCGTCGCCGGCGCGCGTGTCGTGGCGCACTGGCAAGGTG
>JANMMH010000377.1:0-4248 GCA_031373055.1 Rubrivivax sp.
CTACAAGATATAGCGCGACAAGTCTTCGTTGGCGGCCAAGTCGGCCAGCCGCGTATTCACCACCGTCGCGTCGATCACGACAGTCTGGCCGCTGCGGTTGGGCGCGTCGAAACTGACGTCGTCGAGCAGCCGCTCCATCACCGTGGCAAGACGGCGCGCGCCGATGTTTTCGGTGCGCTCGTTGACCTCGAAGGCGATCTGCGCCAGACGGCGCACGGCCTCGGGTGTGATCTGCAGCGTCACGCCTTCGGTGGCCAGCAGCGCCTGGTACTGCGTCACCAGACTGGCCTGCGTGCTCGTGAGGATGGCCTCGAAGTCGTCGACGGAGAGTGAATCGAGCTCCACGCGGATCGGCAAACGGCCCTGCAACTCCGGGATCAGATCGCTGGGCTTGGCCAGGTGAAACGCGCCCGAGGCGATGAAGAGCATGTGGTCGGTCTTGACGGTGCCGTACTTAGTGCTGACGGCCGTGCCTTCCACCAGCGGCAGCAGGTCGCGTTGCACCCCTTGGCGTGAGACATCGGCGCCGCCGTGGTCACTGCGTGAGGCCACCTTGTCGATCTCGTCGATGAAGACGATGCCATTGCCTTCAGCGTTAGCCAGCGCGGCCGCGCGGATCTCGTCTTCGTTGACGAGCTTGCCGGCTTCTTCGTCGACCAGCAGCTTCATCGCTTCGGCAATGGTGAGCCTGCGCGTCTTGCGCTTGGCCTGGCCCATCTGGCCAAAGAGGCCCTTGAGCTGCTCGGCCATCTCTTCCATGCCCTGTGGGCCCAGGATCTCCAGCGTCGGCTTGGCCTCGGCGACGTCGATCTCGATTTCTTTGTCGTTGAGACTGCCTTCGCGCAGGCGCTTGCGCATCACCTGCCGCGTGTTGTTGTCGGGGCTGACCGCTGTGTCGCCACCGAAGCCGATATTGCTGCTGCTTCTGGGTGGCGGCACCAGGATGTCGAGCACGCGGTCTTCCGCCGCGTCTTCGGCCAGCGTGCGCTTCATGCGTACCTGGCGTTCGCGCTCTTGCTTGACGGCGATGTCGACGAGGTCGCGCACGATGGAGTCAACGTCTTTGCCGACGTAGCCGACCTCGGTGAACTTGGTGGCTTCGACCTTGATGAAAGGCGCGTCGGCCAGCCGCGCCAGGCGCCGCGCGATTTCCGTTTTACCGACGCCCGTGGGGCCGATCATGAGGATGTTCTTCGGCGTGATCTCGCCGCGCAGCGCTTCACTCACCTGCTGGCGGCGCCAGCGGTTGCGCAGCGCGATGGCCACCGCGCGCTTGGCAGCCTGCTGGCCGACGATGTGGCGGTCGAGCTCGGAGACGATCTCTTGGGGCGTCATGCTCGCACTCACCCCAGCACCTCCACGGTGTGCTGCTGGTTGGTGTAAATGCACAGGTCGCCAGCGATCTCCAACGAGCGTTTGACGATCTGCTCAGGCGTCATCTCGGTATGGTCAAGCAGGGCACGCGCGGCGGCCTGTGCATAGGCGCCGCCCGAGCCAATGGCGATGATGCCGTGCTCGGGCTCCAGCACGTCACCGTTGCCGGTGATGATCAGTGAATGCTGGCTGTCAGCCACGGCGAGCATGGCTTCCAAGCGGCGCAGCACGCGGTCGGTGCGCCAGTCTTTCGTCAGCTCGATGGCCGCGCGCGTGAGGTGGCCCTGGTGTTTTTCCAGCTTCGCCTCAAAGCGCTCAAAGAGCGTAAAGGCGTCGGCCGTGGCGCCGGCAAAACCGGCGAGCACCTTGTCGTGAAAGAGCCGGCGCACCTTGCGCGCCGTGGACTTGATAACGATCTGCCCGAGGGTGACCTGGCCGTCGCCGCCCAGGGCCACAAGGCCCCCGCGACGGGCGCTGACGATGGTGGTGCCGTGAAAGGATTCCATGGGTGCGGGGGAGTAGTTGCCAAGCGGGCGCTGCCGTTCCGGCTGCGCCGGACGGCACCGCGTCAGACTCTGCGGACTTGAACCTTGGCGTGTTCGGTAATACCCATGGCGCCGAAGAACAGCGCCACCAGCCGGTGCGCGTCTACAAACTGCACCGAGCGGCTTTGTGTGCTCAACCCGATGACCCAGTTCAGCAGGTCGCCTGCCGCAATGAAGTCCACACGGATGAGCCGCGCGCAGGACACGCTGACGATGGGCGATTCGCCGAGTTGGCCCGACAGCCGCGTCAGCACCGCGCCAATGTCGCCCACCAGTTGCCCGCTGAGCTCGACGCTGGCGAACTCGCCGCCTTCGTCGGTGATGCGCGATTCAAGAAAACTCGTGGACATCTCGCTGGGCAGCACCGAAGGCACGCGCGAGCTGAGGTTGGATTCGCTGATGTGCACGTTGCAGCGCGCGGGCTCCCACGACGGTGGCGAGACTTCATACGTCACGCAGTAGTCGATGGCAGCTTCGTCAAACTGGTCGGCGCGGTTGGCCAGGCGCAGGCCGTCCAGGCGCGTCAGCCAGAACACCGGGTCGGCATCTCGCACCCCTGTGGGTGCGGCCTCGCGCAGTGCGGCAAAGAGCCGCTCGCCGGCCATCCAACGCATCTCCAGCGCTTGCGCCGCCCAGACACGAAAAAGTGTCGAAAGCTGCATCGCCGCTTCGGCATCTACGGTCTCAAGCTTGTGCCAGTCGAAGACCCAGGGCAGCGGCGTCTGCAGCGTCTGCGCGCGCAGACGGCTCACGGCCTCGGTGTCCAGGCGGGCCGGGCAGATCCAGCTGATCTCGCCGCCGCCCACACGCGCGCGGGCGCTGGGGCGGTCGTCGGCCACGGCGTCGGCCACCAGCTGGGGCAGTGAAAACCACTGCGGCGCCGACCAGCCGAACTGCTGCGCGTAGTCCAACGCCAGGCTCTCGAAGCGCAGTTGCTGGCCGGTGGCGCGGTGCAGGTCAAACAGCACCAGCCAGGTCTCGGCATGCTGCGAGCGCGGGCCGCCGGGGCCGGTCAGGTCTTGCAGCGCACCCTCAGCCGCCGCAAAGTCGGCATTGGCAAAGGCAATCACGGGCTCGTCGAGGTCGGGGTCGTGCACGACCTCGCTGACCTCCACACCCACACTGTCGTAGATCGCCGCCAGCGCGCTGCCAGCCTTCGCGCTGGGTGCGAGTGACACCGGTGCCAGTGGCGGCAGGCCGTTGGCCATTTGCACCGGCGCCGGCGCAGCGCTCAAGGGCAGGTCCAAGTCGGCCAGAGGCGGCAGGGCGGGCAGCGAATCGTCGTCATCGTCGACGACCTCGCCTCCGACCAGCGCGTCGTTCGACGGCGGCACAGTGGCCGGCGTCGAAAGCATGCCGGCGCGTGTGGGTGCTGCCGGTGGCGGAAAACGCCGATGGCTGGAGCCTGGGTACTGGTTGTCGCCCACCATTTGCTGTTCGATCTCGTCGATCTTGGCCTTCACGCCACGGTCCTGCCCGGCGGTGCGGCTGTCGGGCGTGCGCGATTCGGAATCGTCGAGCTTGGACGAGCTGCCCAGTGCGGCCAGCTGCTCGGGCGAGAGGCCCTCGCGGCGCACTTTGCGCAACATGTCGAACTCGCGTTTGCGTACGAAGTCGTTGCGCCGCTTGCGTTCGATCATGGCCTTGAGCTCGGACTTTTCGAGCTCGAGCTCACGCGTGTCTTCGGGGCGCGCAGCGATCTCGTTCCAGTCGGTGGCGGGGTTCGCAACGAACCGCACCACACGCTTGAAAAAGCTCTCGCTCTGCTTGCTCTCCGCCATAGCGCTGATGGTACTCCGCAGCACCTGGCGCGCCGGGTGGCACGCGCGGGCGCAGTTGGGTGTCAGGTGGGTGTGTCAGTTGCCGAACATCTTTTGCTTCATTTCACGGCGCTGCTGGGCTTCCAGCGAGAGCGTCGCCGTGGGCCGCGCCATCAGCCGGGCCAGGCCGATGGGCTCGCCGGTTTCGTCGCAGTAGCCGTATTCGCCGGTCTCCAGCCTTGTGAGCGACTGCGCCACCTTTTTCAAAAGTTTGCGTTCACGGTCGCGCGTGCGCAACTCCAGGGCGTGCTCTTCTTCGATGGTGGCGCGGTCCGCCGGGTCGGGCACGATCGAGGTGTCTTCACGCAGATGCTCGGTCGTTTCGCCGGCATTTGACAACAGGTCGTCCTTCAGCCTCTGCAAGGTGACACGGAAGTACTCGAGCTGCTTGTCGTTCATGTACTCGGCCTCGGGCATCGCCAGCAGCTCGGGCTCGGTCAGGTCACGGCCGCTCTTGCCCTTCCAGGCGTTGGCCAGCTTCGGGTCCGACTTCTGGGCCTGCCGCGGGC
>JANMMH010000381.1:0-2125 GCA_031373055.1 Rubrivivax sp.
GGGTCGCGACCGATGGGCGCGTCGATCGTCAGCTGCGTCTTGGCCAGCTCACCCCAGGCGAGGGCCAGGTAGTGCCGATGGACCTCGCGCGCGGCGATGGCGCGCGACAGCGCCGTCACCGCCGCCAAGGTCTTGCCGACGATCATCACACCCGAGGTGTCTTTGTCGAGCCGGTGCACGATGCCGCCACGCGGCAGCTGCGCAGCACCCGCGTGATGCGCGAGCAAGCCGTTGAGCAAGGTGCCCGACCAGTTGCCCGGTGCCGGGTGCACGACCAAGCCCGCTGGCTTGTCGACGACCATCATGTGTTCGTCTTCATGCAGCAGTTGCAAAGCCATCGGCTCGGGACGAAAGGCCAGCGTCTCGTCGGTGGGAACGAGTTCCAGCTGCAACTGCTGCCCTGCGCGAACACGGCGCGACGAGGGCGCGGCCGGTGCGCCGTCAAGCTGCACATGGCCGCGCTCGACCAAGGTCTGCAAGTGGCTGCGCGAGAACTCCGGCGCGAGCAGCACCAGCATCTTGTCCAGGCGCTGGCCGTGGCTGGCCGAGGCGATGCGCAGGGTGCGCGTTTCGATCGCGGAGGCGCCGGCGACTTCATCGTCGTGTTCTAACGCTGGCAGTGTGGGTGCAGCGCCGGGCGCTTGGGGGCGGTCCATATAATCGTGGGCTTACGGTCTGACAGGCATGCGCTTTCGCGCGATTGCCCATATCCCATGAGCTTCTTTGATGTGCAGCGCAGCTTGGCGCTGGTCTTGGCCCAGGTAGGGCTGGTAGCGAGCGTGCTGCTCATCGCCGGTTGTGGTTCATCGAACAAGGATGAGCTGGCTGGCCGCAGTGCCGAGCGATTGTATAAAGAGGCCAAAGAGGACATGGAGGGTGGCAGCTATGACCGCGCCATCAAGGCACTTGAGCGCGTGGAAGGCCTGGGCGCCGGCTCGCTCCTAGCTCAGCAGGCGCAGCTCGATCTGGCCTACCTCTACTGGCGCACCACCGAGCGCGCGCAGGCGCTGAGTACGGTCGAGCGCTTCATCAAGCTCAACCCTTCGAGCCCGGCGCTGGACTACGCGCTGTACCTGCGCGGCATCATCAACTTCAACGACAACCTGGGATTGCTGGGCAACGTCGCCGGGCAGCAGTTGTCCGAACGCGACCAGCGTGCGTCGCGCGACGCCTTCCAAGCCTTCAAGCAGCTTGCCGACCAGTTCCCCGACTCGAAGTACACGCCCGACGCCAAACTGCGCATGCAGTACATCGTGAGCTCGCTGGCCGAGTACGAAGTGCACGTGGCGCGCTACTACTTCCGCCGCGGCGCCTATGTGGCCGCCGCCAACCGCGCGCAGCAAGCGGTGAGTGAATTCCAGTCCTCGCCGTCGAGCGAAGAGGCGCTCTTCATCATCGCGCAGAGCTACGACCGGCTGCAGTTGCCCGAGTTGCGCGACGCCGCCACACGTGTGCTGCGTACGAACTTCCCGCAGAGCCGCTTCTTGAGCGGCGCCGGTGTGGGTTCGGACGGCAAACCCTGGTGGCGACTCTGGTGAGTCGACGCTGATTCGGCGCTACCGAGCGACGTAGGCGCCGCTCAATGCGCGGCGGCCAGCTCGGCCAGCCAGGCCAGGGCCTCGGGCTCGTCGGCACAGAGTGCCATGGGCGGCAAGGCTGCACGCAAGCGCTGGCCGTAGCCCATCTGGCGCATGCGCGGGTCGCACACGACGAGCAGGCCGCGGTCGCTCTCGCTGCGTATCAGCCTGCCCCCACCCTGTTTCAAGGACACGGCAGCTTCGGCCACAAAGTAGGCGTTGAAGGGGTCTTTGCCCTGCGCTTCAAGCTGGCGCGTGCGGGCCTGTACCAGTGGATCGTTGGGCGGGGGGAACGGCAGCTTGTCGATCATCACGCATTGCAGCGCGTCGCCGGGCATGTCGATGCCTTCCCAGAAGCTTTGGGAACCCAGCAGCACGGCGCCGCGGCCGTCGCCGAAGCGCTGCAGCATCTCGCGGCGCGACTGCTCACCTTGCACCAGCACGTTCAACTGAAAGCCTTGTGCCTGAGCGTGGTCGCGCAGGGCCTGGGCGATCTGCGGCAGCACGCGCAGGGTGGTCGTTAGCACGAAGGTGCGGCCGTCCAGCGC
>JANMMH010000411.1:0-4043 GCA_031373055.1 Rubrivivax sp.
CAGCACCGGAAGCCGGTTCAGCGACTGCGGAAACTGCTCCACGTCGGCCTTGCGCACGTGGGCCGCCGTGCCGTACCACTGCACCGGTGACGACACCAACCGCTCGCTCGTCAAACGAAGATTGGGGTTGCGCGGCGCGGGCTGGCCCGCCAGCACCAAGTCCAGATGGTGCAGCGCCAGTTCTGCCAGCAGTTGCTCGAACTCGCCTTCGTGACAGACCAGCCGCAGAGACGGCGTGCACAGCACAGGTTGCAGCAGCGCGTGTGCTGCGAGCTTGGAGATGCCGTCGGACATGCCCACGGCCAGCCGGGCGACCTTGCCGCTGGCCGCCTCGCGCACCTCGTCGGGGATGGACTGGCCGAGCTGAAAGATCTCTTCAGCGCGGCTGAAGGCGGCTTGCCCGGCGTCGGTCAAGGCCACACCACGGCCGGCCGGTTTGAGCAGCTGGTGCCCGAGTGCCTTCTCCAGTTCACGCACCTGCGCGCTGATGGTTTGCACGGCCATGTTCAGCCGCTCCGCAGCGCGGGCGAACCCGCCTTGTTTGGTGACGACCCAGAAGTAGTACAGGTGGCGGTAATTCAGCATGGTGGCGTCACTTCGTAAAAACCGAAGTTGAAAGTTGATGGAAGCTGGTTTGTCGGTGCCTCGTTGGCCCCGACACTGCGGCCCTTCCAAAGGCAAGGATCGAGAGCCACGATGTTGTACGCACGGACCTGCTTTGGCTTGTATGGCGTGTTGGGCCTGCTGGCGCTGTGGTCTCTTGCGGCGCGCGCAGCCAGACGCCACCCGCCGTATTCCATTCACTTTTCTTAGAACCCATTGATGGACTCCCTCTTTCCTTTTCTCTCGATCGACTTCCTGGGTCAGCCCGTATGGGTATGGCTGACTTTCGTGGCCATCGTCACAGCCTTGCTGGCCTTCGACCTCGGCGGCCTGCACAAGGACGACCAGGAAATCGGCGTGCGCGAAAGCCTGCTGCTTTCGGGCGGGTACATCAGCGCGGCGCTGATCTTTGGCGCCTGGGTGTGGTGGTACATGGGCGCGCAAAGCGGCATGGATTACTACACCGGCTTCATGATCGAGAAGTCGCTGTCGATGGACAACGTCTTCGTCATCGCACTGATCTTCAGCTTCTTCGCGATCCCCCGCCAGTACCAACACCGGGTCTTGTTCTGGGGCATCCTGGGCGTGATCGTGTTGCGCGCCATCATGATCGGCCTGGGCGCGACCTTGGTCAGCCAGTTCAGCTGGGTGCTCTACCTGTTCGGTGCTTTCCTGATCTTCACCGGCATCAAGATGTGGGTCATTGCTGACCACATGCCCGACATCGCGAACAACCCGGTGTTGAAGTTCTTGAAGACGCGCATGCGCGTCACCGATGGGCTGCGTGGCAACGCTTTCTGGGTCCATCAAACGGACCCGGCCACCGGCAAAGTGGCGCGTTTTGCCACGCCGCTTTTTCTGGCACTGGTGCTGATCGAGCTCGTCGACCTGGTGTTCGCGGTGGACTCGGTGCCGGCCATCTTCGCCATCACCACCGACCCGTTCATCGTCTACACGAGCAACATCTTTGCCATCCTGGGGCTGCGTGCGCTGTACTTCGCGCTCGCGGCCATGATCCACCGCTTCAAGTACCTGAAGTACGCCTTGGCCCTGGTGCTGGTGTTCATCGGCTCGAAGATCTTCCTGGTCGGCTTCATCGGGAAGATACCGCCCGTGATCTCGCTGAGCGTGACCTTCAGCTTGATCGCCGGTGGCGTGCTGGTGTCACTGTGGAAGACGCGAGGGCAAGCTGCGATCACAGCGCCGGGTTGACGCCGGTGGGTGGCTCAAGCCGGATGGACGCTCGCCGGCTTGCGCCGCAGCAGTCGCTGCGTGGCCTGGATCACGTCGTCCACGTAAGTGAACAACACCGGAATCACGAGCAGGCTCAAGAAGGTGGAGGTGATCAAGCCACCGATCACCACGATGGCCATGGGCGCGCGAAAGCTCGGGTCGGTGCCCAGGCCCAACGCAATAGGCAACATGCCTGCGGCCATGGCGATCGTGGTCATGATGATGGGCCGCGCGCGCTTGTGGCAGGCGTCGAGCACGGCGGCCAGGCGCTCCATGCCGTGGTCGCGGCGCGCCAAGATCACGTAGTCCACAAGCAAGATGCTGTTCTTGGTGGCGATGCCCATCAGCATGATGAGCCCGATCATGCTGGGCATGCTCAGGGCCGTGTGCGTGATGAAGAGTGCGAGAAACGCACCCGGGATCGACAACACCAGCGCACCCAGGATGGTGGCCGGTTGCACGAAATCTTTGAAGAGCAACACGAGCACGATGTAGATGCACAGCACGCCGGTGAGCATGGCCAGGCCGAAGCTGGCGAAGAGCTCGCCCATGGCCTCGGCGTCGCCGATTTCCGTTTGCGTCACGCCTGCGGGCAGGCTTTGCAAACTCGGCAAGGCCAGCGCCGCATCTTTCACAGCGCCCAGCGGTTGCTGGTTGAGTTCGATATCGAAGTTGATGTTGCGCTGGCGGTTGTAGCGGTCGATGCTCGCCGGCCCACTGCCCATGGTGAGCGTTGCCACATTGCCCAGCATCACGGGGCCATGTTTGCCCGGCACGGGCAGGCGCGCCAGCAGCTCAAGGTCGGTGCGCGCTTGTGCGGGCAGCCGCACCACGATGGGAATTTGGCGCTGGCTCAAGTTCAACTTGGCCAAGCCTTGGTCGTAGTCACCGGCCGTGGCAATGCGCAGCGTGTCGGCAATGGCGGCCGAGCTCACGCCCAGGTCGGCGGCGCGCGCGTTGTCGGGCCGCACGATGAGCTCGGGCCGCACCAAGCTGGAGCTGGAGGTGACGGCACCAATGCCGGGAATGCTGCGCAACTCGCGCTCCACCAGTGCGGCATGTGCGGCCAAGGTCGCGCCGTCGTCGCCGGCCAGCACCAGCACGTACTTTTCAGCACTGGCGCCAAAGCCCACTCTCACGCGCACGCCGGGCAGCACGGCCAGGGTTTCGCGCAGTTGCGACTCGATGGCTTGCTTGCTCACGCCGGGGCGCTCGCCGCGTGGTGTCATGTTGATCGTTAGCGTGGCGCGCGTCACCTCGGGCACGCCGCCGCCCGGAGTGAAGGTGTCGGCACCCGTGTTGCCTGCGCCCACCGCCGTGTAGACCAGCTTCACATGTGGGTGTTTTTGCACCAGCTCACGCGCCGCTTCAGCCGCCGCCAGGCTTTGCGCGTAGGTGCTGCCGGGTGGCAGGCTCACCGTGACCTGGGTTTGGCTCAGGTCGTCGGGCGGCAAGAAACCCGTGGGCAGGTAGGGCACCAAAGCGAACGAGCCGGCGAAGAAGACGGCGGTGGCTAACATCGTAAGCACACGGTGTTTCAAACACCAGGCGGCCCAGCCCAGATAGGCGCTCATCCAGCTCGGCTCGCGATGCGCGCTGCGCGGCGGCTTGAGCAGGTAGGCGGCCATCATGGGCGTGAGCATGCGCGCCACCACCAGGCTGAAGAAGACGGCGATGGCCGCCGTCCAGCCAAACTGCACAAAGAACTTTCCCGGCACACCGGCCATGAAGGCGGTGGGCAGAAAAACGGCGATGAGCGTGAAGGTGGTGGCGATCACCGCCAGCCCGATTTCATCCGCCGCCTCGATGGCGGCCTGGTAGGGCGTCTTGCCCATGCGCAGGTGGCGCATGATGTTTTCGATCTCGACGATGGCGTCGTCGACCAAGATGCCCACCACCAAACTCATGCTCAGCAGCGTGACGACGTTGAGCGTGAAGCCAAACACATAGTGCATGACGGCGAAGGCCGGGATGATGGACAGCGGCAGCGCTGTGGCCGCTACCAAGGTGGCGCGCCAGTCGCGCAGGAAGAGCCACACCACCAGCACCGCCAGCGCCGCACCTTCCAGCAAAAGGATCATGCTGCCGTGGAAGTTTTCTTCCACCGGGTCGACGAAGTTGAAGGCCTCGGTGACCGTGATGTCGGGGTGGGCGGCTTTCAGCGCGGCCAGCGATTCACGCACGCTCTTGGCCACTGCCACCTCGCC